>NZ_JAQREZ010000129.1:0-1321 GCF_028598715.1 Pseudoalteromonas sp. GABNS16E | reverse complement strand
GAAGGCGAGCCTCGGCCAACGATAGTGTAGCATTTGCTATGTGACTCTCTACCGCTGTGGGCACTACGACATTGCCAGGCTCCAAATACAAGAAAGCCCGACTCGAAAGAGCCGGGCTTTTTTACGTCTGCAGAAAAGTGAAAAATACATTTCAGATATTATTCGCACAGTCTCCACCACCTCCGTAGCGTGGGTTGAGTATCACGAAACCCGCGGATAAGGCTCGCCGCACATCTTTGTATGGTAAATATAGTGTTCTTATCTCACGAGCTGGATTACCAGCAGCAACAGTATCCGCCTCTATATGTTTCGTAACGACCGATCTCGCAACAATAAAGCTGTAACCCCAAAAGGTATGGGCTTGATCTATTATCAAATTTTTTTAGAAAGTCTTTTAAGTATTTTGCTAATTATCAATTGATAGCAAAGCCTATAAACTTGCCCCATCTTGTATTTACATACCTTACCAAAGGGGAGAAGAGCATGTCTCATCAAATTATTAAAGACTTACATAACCGTTACACGGCTAAAAAATACGATACGAGCAAACGTATTTCATCGGCGGATCTTGACGTAATTAAAGAAGCTATTCGCTTGTCTGCTTCTTCAATTAACTCTCAACCTTGGAAGTTTGTATTGGTAGAAAGTGATGAAGCTAAGCAGCGTTTGCACGATACATTTGCTAACAAGCACCAGTTTAATCAATTACACGCTAAAGAAGCGTCGCATACGCTGTTATTAGCTTACGATCCTAAGTTTACTAAAGAGAAGTTTGTTAAACGCGTGGATGTTGAAGTGAGCTCTGGTCACTTACCAGCGCAACTGCGTGAAAGCTTTATGGGTGCCTACGCTTTTGCTGAAATGAATACGGATGAAAATGGCTACAATGGCAGCTGGACTAAAGCACAAGTTTACCTAGCACTGGGTAGCATTATGCATACACTGGCGCGTTTAAATATTGCATCTACGCCTATGGAAGGTGTTGATCCAGAGTTAATCGGTGAGAAGTTTAGCGAAGAGCTTGATGGTCATATTTGTGAAGTGGCACTTGCAATGGGTTACCCAGTTGAAGAAGAAGATTGGAACTTTGGCAAACCTAAAGCGCGTTTACCAGTTGAAGATATTATAGCTACTGTATAACGTGTTGCTATAAGTTAATTAGCCGAGAGCCTTCTCGGCTTTTTTATTTTTAGAATTGTCTTGTCCTGAAATGTGTTTACACATTTAGGACTTATTTTATGAAAACCACTAAAACTAAAGACGTTAAGCGTACTCAGCGAGATTATACATTAGGCTTTAAATTATCTATTGTTGAGCAAGT
>NZ_JAQREZ010000128.1:0-1366 GCF_028598715.1 Pseudoalteromonas sp. GABNS16E | reverse complement strand
AACCATTGCCGATTTTCACCTTCTTTATTGTAATCAAGACGAACACCTGCTTGAGTATCCCAATATGCTGATACGGCGTGACCCCATAAAATATCGGTTTGGTTTTCTTCAATACTTCCTTCGCTGAAATCACCCTCGGTTTTAATTACCAATCGATCAAAGGTAGTGCCGTACCATGCTTGTAAGTCAAATACACCTGCGTTTGCTTGCTCGTTATATTCAAGACGATCGCCTAGTAATGCGTAAAATGGATGCTCATCAGCGAGTGTTAATCGCTCATTGCCCTCAAGCGCATATGGGCCTTCTGTTAAAGTTGTTCCCGCAGAGTAAGCATGGGGGTCTCTTGCATCTTTAGGTGCACTTCCTCCTTGTGGTTGCATCTTAGCGCTATTCATTTGTGCCATTTCACTTTGCGCTAATAAAGGGAAACTAATTAATGAAGCCCCAGTTAACATTAATAAACTAAATGATTTAGATAGTTTTAATTGTTTCATGATACGACTACCTCTCTAAACATGCCGGCATCCATATGGAATAATAAATGGCAATGCCAAGCCCAGCGCCCTACATCGTGAGGGGTGGTTAAAAAGCTGATTCTTTGTGCGGGTTGAACAGGTATTGTATGACGTCGCACTTGCACATCACCTTGCTCGTTTTCTAAATCACTCCACATACCATGCAGATGCATAGGGTGCGTCATCATGGTATCGTTTTGTAAAATAACTCTTAAACGTTGGTTATGCTTCATATGCACTGGCGTGCTTTTACCAAATTCTAAGCCATCAAATGACCAGCTATAACGTTCCATATTTCCGGTTAAATGCAACTCAATTTCAGCTTCTGGCTCTTGCTGGTTAGTGATCCCTTCAAGTGAGTGTAAATCTGCAAGTGTTAAAACACGGCGACCATTTTTACGTAAACCAATACCAGGATCATCAAGATTTGTTCTAGGCATATCAACGCGCATATCAACTGAAGCTCCATACTCCGTTTTGGCATGACGCACTTTAGGGCTGGCAACTGCCAATGGGTTTTCAGACATACCATGTTTGCTATGATCCATCGCCATTGCACCGTGCTCCATAGCGCTATGATCCATTTCTTTAGAGTTCATACCTGACATGCCAGCCATACCTGCCATTGCAGAATGCTCACCGCCGTGGGTCATATTGCCCATCATATCGGTCATCGTTAACCATTCAACAGGGTCAAGTGCAGGTACTGGCGCATCAATATTAGGCGAGCTTGATAAAGTTCCTTTTGCGTAACCAGAGCGATCCATACTTTGAGCAAAAATCGTATAGGCATCATTTTTAGGCTCAACAATTACGTCGTAGGTCTCACCAGGGCCGAATCTAAATTCATC
>NZ_JAQREZ010000127.1:0-1375 GCF_028598715.1 Pseudoalteromonas sp. GABNS16E | reverse complement strand
GACGTGCGTGCGCCCAGCACCCCACAAGACTGGCCTGTGTCTTTTCATAAGCTTGATAACCATCAACATGTAAGTACCCTTGATAGCCATCAAGATAATCCATCACGCAGGCGGCTGCGCGACTAGTTTGGTAGTCGTAAAGCACGATGTTAGGGATGGGGCTGTCGGGTTTAGGTGAGTCAGCACCTGAGCAGTACACCCACATGTAACTATTCACTTTATCTGATTTCACCACATTGACCGTGGTTTCATCAGCGTTAAGGAGTGGTTGCTTGAGTAATTCTTCTTTTAACCGTTTAACCAGCGGGGTAAACAGCGCTGCTGACTTAATCACCCAATCGCTCATGGTTTGGCGGCTCAGCTCAATGCCGTATTGCTTAAACATGCTCTCTTGGCGATGAAGCGGTAAACCATATTGATATTTACTGGTGATGAGTTGGCTAAGTAAGCTCGCGGTGGCAATGCCTTTGTTAATGGGCATGGCGGGCATAGGCTGTTGCTTTATCGTTGACCCAGTGCCTGATTTTTCACACTCACGACAGGCGTATTTAGGGCGAATATGTTCAATCACTTTGACGTGTGCTGGAATGAACTCAAGCTTTTCAGCAGTATCTTCACCGATTTTATGTAACTCACCACCGCAACATGTACAGCTTTTATCTGCTATGTCGTGGATAACTTGTTCACGGGGTAAGTCTTTTGGCAGTGGCTTGCGTTTAGGCTTGTTGCGGGTGTAGCTAATTCCTTGCTGCTCAGGCTCAGCTTTCTCAGCAATCTCTTCAACTTCATTAAATAATTCACCTTGCCCTACAAAGCCTTCAGCACTTTTGCCGAATTGCTTTTGTTGGGCTAAACGGAATTGCTCATATAAATAGGCGATTTTAGCATCTTTCTGTATAGATACTTCGCGCTCATATTTAAGCTGTTTTTCAAGCTCAGCAATGCGTTGTTGTAAGGTAAATACATCGTTCATGCCGTTTATTTTACGGCTTTTATGCACAATGAATAGGGTTAATAACTTAAACCTTGATGATCATCAATTGATCTAAGTAATTAAGTCACTGTGTGCTGACTGACGTTGATTTCTTCATGGCCAATAACGTCATACCCTGATAATAGCCAATGTAATTGTTGCTCATTCAGTGTCATGGTGTCACGTTTAAGCTTAGGCCATTTAAAGCTGTGCTTATCAAGTCGCTTGTACCACAATGCAAAGCCTGTCTTATCCCAATAGAGAAGCTTTAACTTGTCGCGCTTTTTATTACAAAACACAAACAGCGCGCCCGATAGCACGGGTAATTCAAGCTCACATTCCACCAACGCCGCAAGGCCATTGATGGATTTACGAAAGTCCACATGCTCAGCACATAAGTAC
>NZ_JAQREZ010000126.1:0-1411 GCF_028598715.1 Pseudoalteromonas sp. GABNS16E | reverse complement strand
TCATATAGCTATCTAGGTTAACGCTTTCAAAAAACAGAAGTATATTTCCGATAACTACCTTTGAATTCCTATAAACGGAAGTTTGCTTCCGAAATATAGCAATATTGGGTTAGAAACCGGAAGTTTACTTCCGTTTTGTACTTTAAGTTTATAAACCGGTGTTTAATGAAAGCTGGGAAGTCTAGAGGTACAAGCAAACATTGGGTTATTAAATTTAATAATTAGCTTTTAGCTAAATTTAGAAAAACTTTAAAGCTGGTAGTTTGATTATTTGAACTGGCCTCTATATTTCCACCGTTTGCTTGCGCTAGAGCTTTAACTATTGCAAGCCCTAAACCAGCTCCATCGCTGTGTCGTTGGCGCGATTTATCGGGTCGATAAAAGCGGTCAAATAAATAAGGTAAATGCTCAGAAGGTATTCTCTCCCCAGTATTAATCACTGAAATACATATTTTTTCAGCGGTAAATATTTCACTATTTACTGTGATTGATGAGCCTTTTGGGGCATACCTTATTGCATTGGATAGGAGGTTTGATAATAATTGGCGAAAGTGTAATTTGTCACAATAAAAACAAAGGTTTTGACCTTTTTTCTTAAATGTAATCAATGAGTCTTCAGCCAAAGCATCAAAGTACTCAAATAATGCTTCAATTTCATCATGGCTTTTTAGGGTATTTTGAACGGGTTTAACCAGTCCATTCTGAGTTTTTGCAAGCCAAAGCATATCACTAACCATCTTAGTTAGTCGTTCCAGCTCTTCTAGATTAGAAAACAATAATTCTTGATACTCTAACAACTGTCTTTTTTTAGATAAACCAACCTGTGTTTGAGTGATTATATTTGTTAGTGGAGTACGTAACTCATGCGCAATATCACTAGAGAAATTTGATAAACGAATAAATTCACCTTGGAGCCTGTCGAGCATCGAGTTAAACGACTGCACCATATTAACAAGCTCAATAGGCACTTTATTTTCATCAAGCCTTACATCCATCTTATTAGTTTGGATGTCATGCATTTTCTGACTCAAACCTCGTAAAGGGTTTAATCCTTGATGTATAGCAAACCAAGCCACCAATAAAATGAGTACCGCAGAGCCAAACATAATAGCCCAAAGACTTTGTTGAAATTGATTGAGAAAGTGTAAATGAAAGCTCATGTCTATCGCTGTAGTAATTTTGTATTGCTGTTGCCCAGTACTTAAATTACTCACCAGAGCTCGGTAGGTGTGGGTATCATTTTGCCATGAGGTAATGTTGTTACGGTTAAAGCCAGCTGAAGCATTAGCACTCATTACAAAATCACTAAAATCTCGTTCAGAACTTTGAAAAATGAGCTCTCCTTTTGCGGTATTTACCTGATAGTAAACACCGTGATGACCCGCTACAGCGTTAGATAATTCATTTTTAA
>NZ_JAQREZ010000125.1:0-1483 GCF_028598715.1 Pseudoalteromonas sp. GABNS16E | reverse complement strand
AGCAGAGGCTAACATGAATAAACATAGCATACTTTTTATCGGTCTTGATACACATAAAGAATTCAATGAAGTCGCCTATATTGAAGAACATAGAGGTGCGCAACCTGTTCATCTTGGCCGAGTTTCGTCTTCCAAAGTGGCCGTTCAAAAGCTTGTTCGTCAGTTCGAATCGAAATACTCTGGCGCAACACTTCATTTTGTTTATGAAGCAGGCCCATGTGGTTATTGGATTTACAGGTTAATTACCAGCCTCGGCCATTGCTGTTACGTGGTGGCGCCCTCTCTTATTCCTAAAAAACCTGGTGAGAAGATTAAAACCGATAAACGTGATGCTCTTAAGCTTGCTAAATTACTTAAGTCTGAAGATTTAACACCTATCTATGTTCCCGAGCCTGAAGATGAAGCTGTACGCGATTTATCTCGTGCACGCGAAGTGGCAATGAAGGACTTAAAAGATGCCAAATATCAATTAAAGGCGCTGTTGCTTCGCAATAATATCAATTATAAAGGCACTGCGAATTGGTCACAAAAACATTTACGTTGGCTCACTGAGATTGTGCTGCCACACCCCGCTCAGCACATCGTCTTACAAGAATTTTTACACACAATTACCGAACGAATAAGCCGACTTGAACGGCTAGACAATGAACTAACACACCACGTTCACCAGTGGCGTTATTATCCTGTTGTCAAAGCAATACAAGCTATGCGTGGTGTCCGTTTGTTGGTCGCCACTGGCGTTGTTGCTGAGCTTGGCGATTTATCGCGTTTCGACCATCCCCGTAAATTAATGAGTTATCTCGGTCTTGTACCCAGTGAACACTCGAGTGGTGGCAAACGCCATATTGGCGCCATCACAAAATGCGGAAATGGCCGAGCAAGACGCCTTCTTGTGGAAGGTGCACACACTTATCGGTATGCGGCAAATATATCAACAGATATGCAAAAACGACAAGAAGGCTTACCAAAGGACATTATTGATATTGCGTGGAAAGCACAGATTAGGCTCTGCAAACGCTATAAAAAAATGATAGCCAAAGGGAAACACTACAATCTGGTTGTTACCGCCATTGCCCGAGAAATGATTGCGTACATATGGGCTATTGCAAAAGAAGTGGTGCTTACGCCAGTGAATACAAAACTTAGATTGGCAAGAGTACCCGCATGATAAACGTATTAGAGTTAATGCATGGGATCAAGCATCGGGTGTGGCACAACCACCGACGGCGTTAGGATGGCAGTGCAGCTAACGCTGCATTGAACCACGAACATAGACTGAAGACAGGTGCCACGACGAAATAAGTAAGGTCTGCTCTGTTACTAGAAATAGTAATAACCAACGAATATCAGCAAGATAACCGACGACATTACTTGCTTCATCCTATGTATTAACTCGCTCTAATTCGAGCTAAAGTAATTATGGCTTAAAAAGTTAGGCAGGGATCAGTGCGTTTAACTTGACAGTGGGAGTCATACCAACGCC
>NZ_JAQREZ010000124.1:0-1498 GCF_028598715.1 Pseudoalteromonas sp. GABNS16E | reverse complement strand
TGCTATGTTTATTCATGTTAGCCTCTGCTGTTTAGTTAATTGACAAACTAATTATGGCTCTGGCTTTGAATTAAGCTAACCCACGAAAAGCGGAGGCTAACACCGTGTGGGAGTCATTATGTCTATAGATACCGCAGCGCCCACAGTCATAATTGATCCCGTGGGTGATACAAACGACACCACACCGACTATTTCAGGGTCTGCAACGGGTGAGCCAGAGGGTACAGTTGTTACGATCACCGTGACGGATGAAGCGGGTAACCCACAAACCATTACTACCGAAGTGCAAGCCGATGGCACCTTTAGTGTAGATGTACCGAATGAGCTAAGTGAAGGTGAATTTACCGTTGAGGTATCGGTAACCGATAACGCAGGTAATGAAACCACGGCCACTACCACAGGTGAGGTTGATACAACAGCGCCGGTTGTGACAATAAATGCGCTAGGTGATACAAGTGATACTACACCAACTCTATCAGGTACGGTAAGCGGGGAACCTACAGGCTCAACTGTTACTTTAACTGTAACGGACGCAAATGGTGCAGTGCAAACAATCACCGCACAAGTCATTGCAGATGGAAGTTGGACAGTTGAAGTACCCGTAGCTTTAGCTGAAGGTAGCTATACTGTTGATGCTATTGTTAGCGATAACGCTGGCAATGAAGGTACTGCAAGCGCCTCTGGTACTATTGATACAAGTGCGTTAACTATCACTATTGATGTCATTGGTGAAACCAACGATCAAACCCCACAAATAAGCGGTGATACATTTAATGCAGAAGTAGGTTCGTCTGTTGAAGTTCAGATCACAGACTCTACAGGTGCGGCTATTACCTTAACTACGGTTGTTGATGCAAACGGACAGTGGAGTGTTACTCCGCCAGCCGATTTACCTGAGGGAAGTGTATCAATCAGTGCAACAGTAACTGATTTAGGCGGTGGTTCAGCCATAGCAGAACTTGATGCTGTAATTGGTATTACGCCGCCAACCATACAAATTAACGATCTAGAAACCAGTAATGATACAACACCAATTATTGCTGGTAATACTACAGGCGTTGTATCTGGCACTGTAATAAGCTTGACTGTTACAGATTCACAAGGAGTTGTTCGCTCGTTTAATACGACAACAGATGCACAAGGGAATTGGAGTGTAGAGCTTTCTCAAGAGTTGGCTTCAGGGGATTACACTGTACAGGCAGAGGTTTCTGATGCTGCAGGCAATAGTGCTTTAGATACAGCAACCGGTAATATTGATACTGCGGGGCCAAGTTTAACCGTTGATTTTGATGCTGTAACCAATGATACAACACCTACTATTTCAGGCACGAGTGATGCCGATGTAGGTACAACGATTACTGTAGTGATCACCGTATCCGTCCGGTGATCACCGCCTAGCCTTTAAAATTCCACGGTAATAGACTATCGATATCAGGTGTTGATTGGCACAGCTCATCTAAACACGCGGTGATGTAATCGTATGGCGCTAAGCCGTTGG
>NZ_JAQREZ010000123.1:0-1505 GCF_028598715.1 Pseudoalteromonas sp. GABNS16E | reverse complement strand
ATTAATCAAGCATTGCCTAAAGGTGTTCGCTTTGAACCATTTTATGATCAGGCTGATTTGATTGAAAAAGCCGTTGATACAGTAGTTGATGCACTATTACTAGCATTTATTTTCATCTGTATTGTATTAGCACTATTTTTAATGAATATACGTGCAACCTTCCTTGTCCTAATATCTATTCCAATTTCAATTGGTATCGCGTTAATGATCATGGCTTGGTGGGGCATTTCTGCAAACCTTATGTCATTGGGTGGCATTGCCGTAGCCATTGGTATGCTAGTTGATGGTTCAGTCGTGATGGTTGAAAACATGTTTAAGCATTTAAATAGACCAGACTCTACCCATTTAAAAACTGTAAAAGAAAGAGTGCCTAGTGCTGATACTGATCCACATGATGTAGAACAAGATGAGCATGGTATTAAGTTACGTCTTCAAAATGCGGGTAAAGAAGTGGCTCGTCCCGTATTTTTTGCAGCTTCTATTATTTTAGTCGTATTTACGCCTTTATTTAGCTTTGAAGGTGTTGAGGCAAAGTTATTTCAACCTATGGCAATAAGCATCATTTTAGCTGTTATATCTGCTATTGTGGTTGCGTTGTTTGTTGTACCCGCTTTAGCTACTTATTTATTTAAGTCAGGTGTAAAAGAGAGGGAAAGCTTTGTTCTTAGGCCATTAGACAAACTCTACAGAAAAGGGCTTACATTCGCACTAAAACGCACCAAATTAGTCATTTCAGCCGCACTTATATTAGTTTTCTCTGCCTTTGCATTAGTTCCATTAATTGGTACTGAATTTGTACCTGAGTTAGAAGAAGGGACGATAAACTTAAGAGCAACGCTTGCACCTTCTTCCAGTTTAGATACCGCGCTCACTGTGGCACCAATTCTAGAAGAAAAACTAATGGCTTTCCCTGAAGTAACCTATGCATTAAGCCGAATTGGTCGAGCAGAAATAGGTGGAGACCCAGAGCCTGTGAATAACATCGAAATTTACATAGGGTTGAAGCCTGTTTCTGAGTGGACCAGTGCATCTAATCGATATGAACTTCAAGGAAAAATGGAGAGATCTTTAGAAGAATTCCCTGGGTTGCTACTCAACTTTTCTCAACCTATTGCGACTCGTGTCGATGAGCTACTATCTGGTGTTAAGGCTCAGTTGGCGATAAAGTTGTTTGGGCCTGAACTTGAGGTACTGGCGGCTAAAGGTCAAGAAATAGAAACAGCAATTAAAAACATTGAAGGTGCAAGGGATGTTGCATTGGAGCAAATTGCTGGTGAAGCGCAATTGGTGATAAGTCCTAACAGGCAAGAACTATCACGCTTTGGATTGTCTGTGAGTGACATAATGGAGGTTGTGCGTGATGGTATTGGTGGTGTTGAAGCCGGACAAATAATCAATGGTAATGAACGTTATGATATTTACGTTCGCATAGAGGAAGAGTACCGAAGTAACAAAGAAGCTATTGCTGATATTCGGCTTCAATCACCTACTGGTGCTTGGGTGCG
>NZ_JAQREZ010000122.1:0-1516 GCF_028598715.1 Pseudoalteromonas sp. GABNS16E | reverse complement strand
ACTTGCTCAACAATAGATAATTTAAAGCCTAATGTATAATCTCGCTGAGTACGCTTAACGTCTTTAGTTTTAGTGGTTTTCATAAAATAAGTCCTAAATGTGTAAACACATTTCAGGACAAGACAATACTTGCTAACAAAAAGCCAAAACAGTTGTTTTGGCTTTTTTATGCGCTTTTTTAACGCTAATACCCATTGTATTAAATTATGAGGTATTGATAGCAACAGATAAACAGAGTAATAACACAGGCATAATTTTCGATAGGCATTTGTTCTACTTAAAAATTTATAACGCCGTTTACGCTTTATTTAGCACGTTAGAATGACTAAATTTTTAATTCGATCGCTATAACCTCTCAAAAATTATTTTAGCTGTTACACTTATTTGATTACTCAATCACAACAAGATGGAAAAGCTATGCCCAATAATAAATTTAGACTAGTCACCCGCAGCGATTTCGACGGCTTAGTATGTGCCGTACTGCTCAAAGACTTAGACCTAATTGATGACATTTTATTTGTACACCCAAAAGACATGCAAGATGGCAAAATAGACATAACTGCAAACGACATTACCACTAACCTACCCTACGTTGCTGGCTGTCACATTGCATTTGACCATCACTTAAGCGAAACCGTACGTAACGCAAGCGATATTAAAAACCACGTAATTGACCCTAAAGCCCCTTCTGCTGCACGCGTTGTTTATGATTATTATGGCGGCGCAGAAAAATTTCCAAACATCAGCACAGACATGATGGAAGCCGTAGATAAAGGCGATGCAGCGCAGTTCTCAGAAGACGAAATACTCAACCCAACAGACTGGGTATTAATGAACTTTATCATGGATGCACGCACAGGCCTTGGCCGCTTCCGCGAGTTTAAAATTTCAAACTACCAATTAATGATGAAGCTAATTGATGCCTGTAAAGATCAAAGCATTGAAGATATTTTAAAAATGGAAGACGTAGCCGAACGTGTTGCGCTTTATAACGAGCATAACGAAAAGGCCAAAGAGCAAATAGCACAATGCGCAACCGTGCATAAAAACCTCGTGGTGCTAGATTTAACTCAAGAAGAAACTATTTACGCCACCAACCGCTTTGTTATTTACGCCATGTACCCCGACTGCAATATATCAATTCACAAAATGTGGGGCCTTAAAAAACAAAACGTAGTATTTGCCATTGGTAAATCAATCACTAACCACAGCTCAAACACCAATGTGGGCGAGTTATGTCTTAAATACGGCGGTGGCGGCCACTTAAACGCCGGCACCTGCCAAGTAGAAACCAGTAAAGCCGAAGCAGTGCTTGGTGAGCTGATAGATACGATTACGAGTGATGCTTGAGCTGTCAGCTGTCAGCTGTCAGCTGTCAGCTGTAAGCTGTCTGATCTGACCCCGATAAAGTAGACACGGGGTTTTAATTCATTGATTCATATTGTATGGGGCTAACATTTCCAATCGTCCCATGCATTCGCACTGAGTTGTAGTAATTCTCAATATAAAAACGACT
>NZ_JAQREZ010000121.1:0-1553 GCF_028598715.1 Pseudoalteromonas sp. GABNS16E | reverse complement strand
TCTAGTATTCAAAAACAAGAACACTAACAAACATGTAAAAAAGAGACCGACAGTTTCCCTTGGTAATTAGCAATTACGACAGAATTGCTTGGTAATTAAGATACGACAAAGTCGCTTGGTGTTAACAGTTTAATCTGTATTAGTTCAGACAAGATCTGACACATCAACTTGAAAAAGTGAGAGTTACCCGTTTTGATAAAAGGTGTCGAATCTTTAAATCAAAACATATAAGAGGTAACTCTCATGCTACATACTAACAATCCAATTATTAAACACAAAGCGGGTTTACTTAATCTTGCAGAAGAACTTGGCAACGTATCAAGAGCCTGCAAAGTGATGGGCGTATCCCGTGATACATTTTATCGATATCAAGAACTCGTCGAAGACGGTGGACTTGATGCGTTAATTGATAAAAGTCGTAGAGCGCCAAACTTAAAAAATAGAGTTGATGAAGCAACTGAACAAGCCGTCATTAAATACGCTGTCGATTATCCAGCTTATGGCCAACACAGAACGAGTAATGAACTCAGAAAACAAGGCGTATTCGTTTCTGGCAGCGGTGTTCGTTCAATATGGCTACGTCATGACCTAGAGAACTTCAAAAAGCGTCTCAAGGCACTAGAAAATAAAGTTGCTAACGAAGGTATCATTCTCACCGACGCTCAAGTAGCTGCGCTTGAAAAGAAAAAACATGATGACGAAGCGTGTGGTGAAATTGAAACGGCTCACCCAGGTTATCTAGGCTCTCAAGATACATTTTACGTGGGTAATCTCAAAGGCGTTGGGCGTATCTACCAACAAACCTTCGTTGATACATACAGCAAAGTAGCGTTCGCTAAGCTCTACACCACGAAAACGCCAATTACTGCGGCTGACATACTCAACGACAAAGTACTGCCGTACTTCGAACAGTACGAGCTTCCTATGCTACGTATTCTAACCGATAGAGGCACTGAATATTGTGGCAAAGTCGAACATCATGATTACCAGTTATATCTGGCTATTAATGATATCGATCATACAAAAACCAAAGCTATGTCACCGCAAACAAATGGTATCTGCGAACGCTTCCATAAAACGATACTCAATGAATTCTATCAAGTTACATTCCGTAAAAAGCTATATAGCTCATTAGAGGAATTGCAAAAGGATCTGGACGAATGGATGATTTATTACAATAATGACCGAACTCATCAAGGAAAAATATGCTGTGGCAGAACGCCATTAGAAACTTTATTAGATGGAAAATTGATCTGGGCTGAGAAAAATTTAGCTCAAATCTAGACTGACAGTCACCGATTAAAAAACGGGTAACTGTCAGATCAAGTCTGAGCTAGTACAGTTAAATAACTGGCTGGTATGCTATTTACGTCAAAGTCGCTCGGTAATTAGACCGACATAATCCCTTGGTAATCACACTAGTACATTTTATGCACTTGATTTGGTGTTTTCATATCCAAACTTAAGTGCGGTCGCATTTCATTGTATATAAATATCGATTCTTCAACGAGCTGTTTTAACTCTGTCATATTGCGACATTTATACAGTAAAAA
>NZ_JAQREZ010000120.1:0-1554 GCF_028598715.1 Pseudoalteromonas sp. GABNS16E | reverse complement strand
GCTAATTACTACGGCTAAAAATTTTTTACTAATTACTGTATTCATTTTTGTAACCTATATTTTTAATAAATTTAAGATTTCGTTTTTCGCTACTGAAAAAACAAAGCGCTCAAATCTCAAATTTGGATAACTGACCCATACTTAAAATGAAGGATATTTCTGCAAGCTTGAATTGATTTTCCAAACGTATTCCTGCATGAAGCCCTTCCGCACGTTGATTTAATGCAAGTAAGTAGTCAGAAGTATTAATGTCACCAGCTTCCCAGCGCTTATTTAATAAGTTTTCGCTGCTATCTAATCTGCCTTTTGTCAGTTTTTGCCATTGCTCATAATATTTTTTACTGACAATAAGCGATTCATAATTAGCTTTTGCTTCAAATGACTGCTTTCGATAAACCGACCGAAAGTTAGCCTCTGCTGCAATTGCTTCTGAATAAGCGGCTTTAACAGTATCTGAATAGTTATTTCTGATATTTAAAGGCATTGAGAAAGTCACGCCAATCAAGTCTTCATCTCCACTTTTCCCTGCGTTAACTCCAATGGTTGGATTGGCTTTAGATTCCATAGTGGTTAGTTGAGCTTTAGATTGTTTTATCTTCCATTGCGCTCTAGCGAGTTTAACTTTTGGATGTTCCTCAACCCACTGAGAGTTAAATGAATAGTTTGTTGCTCCAAAAGTAAATGAAAACAAATTGGTAGTATTAGGCGTCCAATCAGGCAATAACTCCTGAACATTTACCTCTGCATTTTTCAAAGCAATTTGCGACTCAGATATTTCACTGAAAACTTGGGACAAGTTTAAATAAACCAGTTCAGCGTCAAGTGGCTCTAAAAGTCCTGCTTTTCGCTTATCTTCAATAATTCCAACGAGCGTTTGTAATTGATTTTCTCTTACTGAAAGTAACTGAGCCACCTTTTTTGCTGCTTGCCAATTAACTATTGCAGTTAAAGCGTTAGCCTTTTTAGAATCGAGTAGAGATAACAATTGTTGCTGGTTTGCATAAACACCAATTTCACCAATGCTTTTATTTGCTGATTGCTTATCCCAAAAATCAATCGTTTGACTGATACCAATAGAATAATTATCAAAATCACCCTCTTTTTCATAGCTTGCTTCAAGCTCTGGGTTATATACGGCTTTAGTTAAGCTCTTGGCTCTATGATTACTTGCATTAAGTAACTCTTTAGCCGCAACAACTTCGGGATCTTTATTTATTTGACTATCTAGCCATGAAATACTTTTCTGTTTGGCATAAGTGGCAACTGAAAAACTCACAGCCATACATAAAGACAGGACTAAACCTGCATTTTTTAAATATATATACATAAAAATTCTTAATTTTAAAATTAATAAACACGAAACCTTTATCCATTATTAAAGGATAAATAGGTCATTAAAAATTAATCTAATTAAGAAATAGGCGGACGAAGTATCGCTTCAAGAAAGGTACTTGTTTGATCAATTTGATAAGGCGTTTTATTGATAATGTTTAGTTTGCCCGTGGTATTTGAATTACTGACTAAAATCCAAGATAAGTGGCTGCCACTGCAATG
>NZ_JAQREZ010000012.1:0-97174 GCF_028598715.1 Pseudoalteromonas sp. GABNS16E | reverse complement strand
ACAAGGCACCGCAGCTGCATCTCATTTATGGTTAATTTAATGGCTGGATTAATTGCCTACACTTTTCAGACTAAAAAGCCGAGTATAAAAGTGACTCGACTTTAATTCTTATGCAGATCTGAGGTTACATAGGTTGCAGGTAAAGGTAATTTATAACTTTTATTGCCGTAGTACTTTTCAAAATCAATTCCAAACTGGCTATAAAGCGCCACAATACGCTCGTCTAAAGTAAACAGTAAACCAAATTGCTCGGCCACCTTGTTATTAATATCTGAAAGCACATCGAATTCAAGGGCATTTTTTTGTGCGCTAGATAACGTTTCGTCGGGTAGTTGTGGCGATATCGCAACTAACTGCGCATTGAGTGTTTTAAATTCGGGTAAGTGATCATTAAGTGCTTTTAGCTCTAAATTACAATATGGACACCAGTTACCACGGTAAAAGCTAATTATTACCGGGCCATTATTTAATAAATCAGCGAGCTCAACTTGCTCAGCGCTATGATTGTTTAAGCTGAAATTGCTTACTTTAGCGCCTACCTGTAGCGCATTATCTTTTATATGCTGAGCAATGAGCTCTTCATTTGTCTGCGCCATAAGGGCTAATACATCGCCAGGTAGCTTCGCTTCTTTTTGCACGTTATAGGCATCAATCTGTGATTTTAAACTCATTATTAAATCTCGAATATAACTGTATGGCGATTATGGGTGTTTTAGTTATTTAAATATATATTGCAAAACTGAAAGCTTCATTCGAAAATATTAAACACCAAAAACTGCCTAGCCAAATGTATGTATAATTTAAGTGACCTAGAAACATTTATTGCCGTCGTAGAAAATAAAGGGGTACTTGCAGCTGCGCGTGAGCAACGTTTGTCGCCGGCAACAGTAAGCCACAGGCTAAGCAAGCTCGAGCGTGAGCTGTCAACCGTGTTAGTGTTTAGAGACAGCAGACGAGTGAGGTTATCGCCCGCCGGTGAGCTATTTTATCATCGCGTAGGGGCTATTATAGAAGCCTTGCACGATGCAGAGCACAGTATTGGCGCACGAAGCTCTTCGGTGAGCGGGTTATTGCGTGTGACTATGCCACCGTGGGTTTTTTCAAAGTATGTTATGCCTAAGTTGACCGAGTTTGAAACCCAATACCCGCAACTAAAGCTCGACTTTTTAATTACTGATCATTTTGTCAATGTGGTCGATGATGCACAAGATGTGGCAATTAGAGTAGGGCAATTAACCGATTCTGGCCTGCTTTCTCGCAAAATTGTCAACAACTCCCGTATTTTATGTGCAGCGCCAAGTTATATAAAAAAGCATGGTATGCCTTGTACACTAAGCGAACTGAGCACGCACTATTGGGTGTGTTTACCCTGGCAAAGGCAGTTAAAACTGTATGATGAAAATAATAAAATACACACCTTTAATGCCAAAACGCGCTTTACTATTTCTAATTCCGATAACATGACGCAAGCAGCGCTTGCCGGACATGGCATAGCCATTAAATCTAAAATAGCGATTAACGATGAGCTAAGCGCCGGAAACTTAGTAGAGGTGATGCCCAATGTAATGGCCCAAAGCGACGCGCCGGTGTGGTTTTTACGGCCTCAAAATAGCTTAACAACCCGCAAAACCGAGGTGTTTTATGAGTTTATGAAGTCTTTATTTGCCAGCTATGAATAAGCGGTAATACCCGCGCTTAATAATGAATAAGGTTACAAAGCCAATAAACTCAGCAAAAATAGCAATAATAATGGCGCTAACTAGCGCTGCTATTATGGAGTCTTTTTTTAACACTATTTGCCCTTCAAAGCGTTGCCATACTTGCTTTTTAATGGTGAGAAAGTCGCTGGTTAAAGTAAATAAATAGGGCGATTGGTTAAAGTTATTAACTGCCACTTGTAAAGAGTGCTGGCGATTATTGAGGCTTTTAATATGGGTCGCCCCTTTACCAACAATATCATCACCAATATTTTCATAGTGGGCAATTAACTTGTTTAAATCGTTGTTAAAGTAGTTTTTAGCATCTTTTTTAAACGGGGCTAGTGCGTTATTTGCTTCAATTAAATGTGCATCTAAAGCGTGCCCAAAGTCACTTACAAAGGCCGGTATTTGTACCCCTAATAGTAAACCTGCTGCAAAAAAACTGAGCCTTATGTAATCTAATAATTTACTCATTTGATCTCCTGTTTACTCAAAACCCACCTAAACAACGCTAAATTAACATTTGCGCTTGTTTTTATGCCAAAAACTCGTAATCTATCGGTAATAAAAATAACAATAGGCCTATGTTAAGGATGACTACCAAAGTAAATATGACATCAACGTTTGTTGATATCACTAAGCAGTTAAAACGCTTTGTGTCGCGTATTGTACAGCCCGATGACGTAGAAGACATTGTGCAAGAAACCTTTATTAAAAGCTACGAAGCTGATTTAAAACAAGATATTCAGTTTAGACGCAGTTACATGCTTAAAACTGCAAAGCACTTAGCGCTTAATCATATAGCCAAGTGGGATAACAAGTTTAATGACTCGTTAGAGCACGACGCAGAATTACCCCCGCTGCTTAAATCCTCACAACTTGAGGATGAATACACCTCAAAAGAGCGTTTTTTACTTTTTTGCAGAGCAACGGATCAACTAAATTCTTCTATCCGTAAATGTTTTATATTTAAAAAAGTGTACGGTATGAGCCAAAAAGAAATCGCCCAGCACATGCAATTAAGTGAAAGCACAGTAGAAAAACACATTGCCAAAGGTTTATTACAAACCATGTTATACATGAAAGAACATGAACAAAATCATAACCAATCTGCGGCACATAATTCTGCTTGTAATTCGGCTCTATCAATTGAGAGGGCAGCAAAATGAGTAATGTTCATCAATTCACATCAAAAGATTTAATTTTAGAAAAAGCCTGCCAATGGATCAGCGCAATTGACAGAGGCTTAAGCGAAATTGAAAAAGAGCAATTTAAACTTTGGATGATGCAAAGTACCGCCCATCAAGATGCCGTCTACGAACTTGCGCAGTTATGGGATGAATTGGCCGTATTAAACGAGTTAAGCAGTTTATTTCCGCATAGAAGTGTAAAACAGCCCCAGAAAAAAAGATGGGCGTTTTCTAGTGCCATTGCCGCGAGCTTATTTGCAGCATTAATGGTGTGTAGTTACTTATTAATTAACCTTGAAAACGGTTACAACGAAGAGCTGGCTAAAATAAATTACACCAAAATTTATACAACGAAGGTGGGCGAACAAGCCACGTATGTTTTACCCGACGGCACCATAGTGCAATTAAACACGAATAGCCTATTAGAGGTAGCTTATAGCAAAGGGCGTCGTCAGTTATTACTGAGTAAGGGTGAAGGGCGTTTTAATGTAGCAAAAGATGCATCACGCCCATTTAGTGTGATGGCTGGCGATAAGAGCTTTACGGCACTTGGTACTGTATTTAATGTACAGCGCAATACCTCTTCTGATTTAGAGCTGGTTGTAACCGAAGGGAAAGTGATGATCACCGACCCAAGTGTTGCGGTAAGTGCCAACGATTTTAAAGACTACCAACTGGCTGATAATAACGCTAAAAAAGTACGTGAAATCAATGCCAATATTGTTATCTCTGGCGAAAAAGCAATTATAGAGCAAAGCATTACTAAACCTATCACACAGCTTTCTGTGGATGACGTACAGCGTGATTTAGCGTGGCAAAATGGCATGTTAATTTTTAATGGCGAGCATTTAAGCGATGCATTAAATGAAGTTAGTCGTTACACCTCTACGCGTTTTGAGCTTTCAAGCGATGAGCTTGCCAATATAAAAGTGGCGGGTGTATTTAAAGCTGGCGATGTTGAGGGGCTACTTGAGAGTTTACAAACTAACTTTGCAATTGAGCATGAGCGTTTAGGTGAACATATGGTGAGCCTAACACAGCAAACTAAATCATAAGAAATGTTATGCATATCAAACAAATGTTAGGTGAAGTTGCATCTTTAAATGTTATTGGTAAAAAAAAGTTTAAAAAAAAGATAAAAAACTATAGAGGAATTTTGTTTGTCAGCTGTTTATATAAATTGCGCAGTAACCAAACGCATTTATTTAGTGGTTTAAGTGTACTTGCTCCGGCTATTTTTAGCTTGAGTGTGCAAGGGGCAACACAGACCACTGGGCAAATGGTGCAATTTGATATACAAGCGCAGCGAGCAGACAAAGCCTTAATAGAATTTGCTAAACAAACAGAGCAAACCGTGGTGTTTTCTTATGAGTTGGCAAAAAATTACCAAGCAAATTCGGTTTATGGTTTTTATACCCAACTAGATGCACTGCAAGCATTATTAAGTGGGACTGAGCTCGATGCGGTTGTTGATCAAAATGGTTTACTGAGTATAAAACTCAAACAAATCAATAGGAAAGATAACAACATGATGAAGCTTTCAGGGGTTAGTGCAGCTGTATTACCAGCATTGCTTGCAGCAAATTCACACGGTGTGAATGCAGCAGAGGGTGTTGCACAAGAGAAAATAGAAAAAATTGCTATTGTAGGTAGCCGCGTAGCAGGGCGCTCAGTAGAAGATTTACCCGTACCCGTTGATATTTTAAGTGCTGAAGCACTTGAAAACACAGGCCAAACCGAAGCTGGCCGTATGTTGCAATCTATTGCACCTTCATTTAACTTTTCAAGCTCGTCAATCAGTGACGGCACTGATGCCTTACGACCTGCAACACTGCGTGGTTTAGGGCCTGACCAAACACTTGTGCTTATTAATGGTAAGCGCCGCCACCAGGCAAGTATTATTCATATCAATACCTCAGTAGGGCGTGGTACCGCAGGTACCGATATGAATGCTATTCCAGCCTCAGCTATTAAACGTATAGAAGTTTTACGAGACGGCGCAGCAGCACAGTACGGCTCAGATGCAATTGCCGGTGTAATTAATATTGTACTAAAAGATGGCAGCGAAGGCGGCAAAGCAGCGGTTAATTACGGCCAATACTCAGAGGGTGATGGCGAAACAGTAAACGTTGATTTTAATAAAGGGTTTGCCCTAGGTGATAGCGGCTACTTAAATGCAACACTTAATTACCGAGACCGCTCGCCTACTAACCGCGCTGGTTTGCACGGCTCGTGTCAGTTTTATGGGTGTACAGAGCTTAGCGACGGTACTTTACTGGCAGGCGATCCGCGTGAACTGACCGCCGACAGAGACACTTTTCGTATTGGCGATGCCGACTCACAACAATTTGGCTTAACCGTTAATACAGGGTATGAGTTAGGTGATGGCGAGCTGTATGGCTTTATTACTTATTCAACGCGCGATAACGAATCAGCAGCGTTTTTCCGTCATAATGCAAATGCGGGCGGTAACCCTGTTTTACAAGACAACGATGCAACTATCCCGTTAGGCTTTTTACCTAAAATTAATACCACAATTGATGATATTTCTTACAACTTTGGTTACAAAACCGACTTTGATAACGATGCAAGTTTAGATGTATCGTACACCTACGGTGAAAACAGCATTGATTACACAACAAGTGACACAATTAATGCCTCGTACGCTAACTTTTTACGTTACGAGCAAGGTTTAAGTGCCGCTGATATTCGCAGTACTATTCCACGTGAAGCCTATGCCTATGGCATGGAGTTATCACTGCAAACCATTAATATAGATTTTACGCAAAACTTTGATGACTATTCACTGGCTATGGGTGCAGAAATTCGTACCGATGAATACCGCATTTTAGAGGGCAGCGAATATGCTTATCGTGATTACGACACCCTTGATGGGGTAAGTATTTATAGTGGTTTAAGTGGCGGTGTAGGCTCTGAAGATGTCTCTGGCGGCACGCAAGGTTTTGGTGGTTCTTCGCCGGCATCATCGGTTGATGAGTCACGCGATGTAATTTCGTTTTACCTTGATGCAGAAACCTACCTAATTGAAGATGTCATTTTATCAGGCGCACTGCGTTATGATAATTACAAAGGCTTTGGCGACACGGTAAACTTTAAGCTTGCTGGTAACTGGGCAATTACTGATGATGTGTCACTGCGTGGTGCATTAAGCTCAGGCTTTAGAGCGCCATCAATGCAGCAATTGTATTTTAACAATATCAGCACACAATTTGTTGTGGCTGAAGACGGCTCATTAGTTGCTGAAGAAGTAGGTACATTCAGAAACGATTCAACCCTTGCACAAAGTTTAGGTATTCCAAAGCTTAAAGAAGAAAAATCGCAAAACCGCAGCTTAGGTATTGTCTACAACGTAACGGATAACATTAATGTTACTGTAGATTACTACTCAATTGATATTGACGACCGCATAGTAATTAGTAATCGTTTAGGCAAAGGGCTTTCTTCAAGCCTAGATGCTGCATTAATCAGCTCAGGCGCAGGTGCAGGCCAGTTTTTCTTAAATGGTGCAGATACCGAAACTTCGGGTATTGATTTTGTAGCTACTTGGAATACCGAGGGATTAGGTGGCACGCTTGATTTTACTTTAGCAGCTAACTTTACTGAAACTGAGGTGGTATCGTTATTTACGCCATCGGGCTCAGGGCTTGAAACCGTACCTGTTGAAGATGTTTTCTCTGATCAAGAAATTTCAATTATTGAAGAGTGGCAACCAGAAGATCGCATCAACTTAAGTGCGCTTTACCAGCGTGGTGATTGGACTGTAAACCTTTCACTTAACCGCTTTGGTGAATACACAGTAGAAGATGGCGGGCGCCAAACCTACGGAGCAGAAATTTTAACTGACGTTAAAGTTAACTACTTCGTGACTGAAGATTTATCTGTAAATATTGGTGCAAATAACTTATTTGACGTGTACCCAGATAAAAACACCATTGGTAACTCACGCTCGGGCACAATTGTAGATTCAAATGGCAATACGATTGTAAGCAGCGATGGGGTATTTGAATACTCTCGCCGTTCAGCGCCATTTGGCTTTAATGGTGCTTATTACTATGTAGGCGCAGAATACCGTTTTTAATAAACAACACTCCCTTATGTTATTTAAGTTCAAAGGGCCGTAAGGCCCTTTTTTTGTATTTAGCCTTTTTAGTATTTATTTCTCAACCGCGATTTTATTGTGTTGCGCCTTACTACCTCAGCGTTAAATTATACCAATTCGCTTAACTAAACATTATTACGGATTGGTATAACCCCTGTATGGCTTTGATAATACTAAATGTGGCATTTTGGACTTGGCTATACATAGCAGGGTTTAAACCGGACGTTGCAATTATTGGCTTATAGCCTTAAAACGTTGTAATAATAAAAAACCCAGCGGCTAGGCTGGGTTTTAAATATATGCAATTGAAAATTAATGCTTTTGCATACGGCTCATTTCGGTGTGGCAGCTTTGCATCGTTAGCAAGGTTTTCGCTAAGGCTGCTTCACAGTCGGCTGGCTGTGGTTTATCCATCGCTGCTTTAATTTCTTCAAGTGTTTTATCTTCTACCTCTTCAAGCTCTTTAACGTATGTTTTATCGTTATGAGAACTAAACGAAGTGAGGAGGGCTGTGTAAGCTCTGCGTGCTTCTACAGCAAAAGAAGAGCCGTCTTCACGCTCACCTTTTTCGTTAACTGCATAAGGTTGTAAGCGCTCAACACTTACTTTTCGTGCGTCAATCATGCGTTGAAATAATGCGCCAATGGCTGGGTCTTCAACTTTCTCTTGCGCTTTTTGATAAAAATCAATGCCACTGTTCATTACTTGGATGATGTCAGTAATATGAGTTGCTTCTGTTCCTTGATGGGTATTCATAATGACCTCTCTTTACATGAATTTAAGTTTCATAGTAAATAGAGCAAAGGCCATTCCAGTTTTATTTTAATTTTTAACATGCTGAAATAGTTAGCTATTTTATTTATATTCAAACTGCAAGGCTATTTAAAATAAAATAACCTCGCAAATTTTACATGGCTTTTGTAATAAGGTTATTTAAGCTCATCCGCCACTTCGGCTACTTTTTGGCGTAACCAAATATGACTTGCATCGCGATGCAGTAAAGGGCTCCAAATCATATCTAGTTCAAAAGGTGGTATAGGAAATGGCGGCTCTAAAATTTTAAGGCCTGCATCATCTAAGTAAATATTGGCAGCCTTTGAAGGTAAGGTCGCCACTAAATTTTGCTCTTTTGCTAAATGAATGGCTACGTGGTAATTACGGGTAAACGTGGCAATATTTCGGTGTTTACCAAAATGGGCAAGTGCTTCATCTACCCAACCTAGCTTTTGTACATCTTTAGGGTCCATACCTACGCCAACCCCAAAGCCGGTTTTACTTACCCATATATGGCGGGCTTTTAAATAGCTGTCTAGGCTAAAGTTTTCGATAATTGGGTTGTCGGCTTTTACTAAGCAGCAAAAGCTGTCTTTCCATATGCGTTTATGATGAAAAGATTGCGGAAGGTTTTCAAAGCGGTTAATTGCCATATCCACTTTACCATTTTCAACATCATGAAACGTTACATCACTAGGCGTAAGTATATCTAGGGTTGTATCGGGCGCTTCTTCATGAAGTTTACTTAAAAGCTTTGGCGCTAATGTACTGGCTGCATAGTCACTGGCCATTATTCTAAAAACACGTTTACTTTGGCTGGCTTCAAATTCGCGATTAGGTGCGAGGGTTTCTTCTAGGGTCATTAATATACCGCGAATAACCGGTTGCAGCTCTATAGCACGCTCTGTGGGGACCATACCTTCACTGGTACGTACCAAAATTGGGTCGTTAAACAAGTTTCTTAAACGCTTAAGGCCGTTACTCATAGCGGGTTGAGTAATACTTAACTGGTTAGCGGCGCGGGTTACGTTACACTCACGTAATAGGGTGTCGAGGTAAACCAGCAAATTTAAATCTATTTTACTTATGTTCATTGTGTGTCCTTTAACGCTTACCAGTGATGAATAAAGCGTTGTGCTGTCGGGTATGGGTATATGTGACTAACATGACCCTTTTTTATATTTTGCTGAGCTTGCTTCCAAAAACTAACATCAACAAGCTCGGGGTGTGTACTGAGCAAAAACTGTTTGTACTTTGGGTTTGGCATAACAAAGGTACAAAGTTGCTCAGGAAAAACATCTTGCGGCGCAACTGAGTAGCTTTGTTCATCAGTTAAGTAATCATCATAGCTTTTGGCCTTAGGTAAGGCCCTAAAGTTCATATCTGTTAGGTATTGAACCTCATCGTAGTCGTAAAAAATAATGCGCTTGTGTTTGCTTACCCCAAAGTTTTTAAGCAGCATATCGCCTGGGAATATATTTACCGCAATCATTTCTTTAAGTGCTTGGCCGTACTCTTCTATTGCATCGGCAGCACTTTCTTCGCTGGCGTTTTCTAAAAATAAATTAAGCGGTGTCATGCGCCTTTCAATATATAAATGCTTGATAATAAGCCACGGGCCTTCAATTACCATAGATGAGCCAATGGTTTTATGTAGCTGCGCCAGTAAATTACTATCAAAGCGTGCCAAAGGAAATACGACGTTAGAGTATTCTATGGTATCGGCCATGCGGCCCACCCGATCATGGCTTTTTACCAGTTGATAGCGTTTAAGCACGATATCGCGGCCAAACGGTTTGCTTTCGCCAAACTTATCTTTAATTACTTTAAATACATAGCCAAAAGAGGGCAGCGTAAATACCATCATCACCATGCCAGGTGTGCCTGGCGCTATAATAAAGTTATCGTTTGAGTGAGACAAGTGATGTAAAAATTCACGGTAAAACTCTGTCTTACCTTGCTTATGAAACCCAATGGCATTATAAAGCTCAGCGAGTGTTTTATTAGGCATAAGTTGATTTAAAAATCGCACCATAGCTGAGGGCGCATGGGTTTCAACCATAAAATAAGCCCGTGCAAAGCCAAAAATAACCCGCATTTGCGATGATTTGGTTAATAGCGCATCGAGGTATAAGCCTTTATCTTCGTGATGAAGTACCGCAATAATAAAAGGCTGCACACCACTTTGAGAGACCACTCGGCCGACTATGTAAGCTGCTTTGTTACGATAAAAAGGCGCGTGCAAAATATCAAAGCGCATTTGCCAAGGCTGGTGGTGAGTGTCGGGCGCTTGTTTGTAAAATGCCTTTACGAGCAAACGTATATCCCGCTCTAAATTTACAAACGGGGCTTTAAAATCAAAATGCTCAATAATGCGCTTTATTGTGGGCTTTAAACCATCAACCACTGGAAAGTAGCTGCGGTACTCTGCCTCAACAGGAATGGCAGGGGCATCTTTTAATGTGGCTTTTACAAATATAAAGTCGTTATGAAAATAGCGTCTGTGGTACAAACGGCAAAATACTGAGTTATAGAATGTTTCGGCAAGTTCAGCTTGAGGATGAAAGCATAAAAAGCGTTGGTACATTATTTTTACTTCAAGCCAAAGTTGCTCATTTAATTGCTCAGTTAACTGTGCTTGTTTTAATGCTTTAGTGGTTTCGTTTACTCTGTCATCGTAGTAACTAATACGCAGTTTACTAATTTCATTAATTTGCTGCCAATCGCGCTTTGCAAAGGCAAGCGGGGCTTGGGCGGTGGTTTTTTGGAACAGCTGATAATGCTTTTTAAAACCCGTTAAAATTAATTCAGCTATATGGCGTGGCTGCATAAACACTCCTTAAAAAAGTGTATATAACGTTTTTAGTACAGCATTTGTAAATGTTAGTGGTGCTGTAGTGTCATACACGTTAGAGCTTTAACTCTATAGTGTTAAGGTTATGTTATTTTAAGTTTAAAACCAAGATAAATATTCTCAGTTTTTATACTTTTAGCTTAAAGCATAATTGAGTGTGATGGCAAAAGCCAAGTTATTGGTAGGAGGCTATTTTTTTCTCTAACTTTTTAATGCGCTTTTCAATTTCGGTGGTTTGCTTTTTATGATCTTTATTTATTATTTTTAATTGCTTGGTAATATCTTTGCTAATTAACTTTTTGTCCTCGTCATCTAAAATACGATTGAGGCGCTGTTGCTGGTTGTATTCTGCGCGGTCTTTTTTACGTTTTATAATCGCTAATTTATTAGTATTACTTCTCAGCTCAGCTTGTAGGTCAAGCACAATCCGTTCGCGCTCTAATGCGTTTAGCTCTTTTGTGTAATCTTGTGCCGGTGCAGTATTAATTCCCGATACAGTATTAATTGTGTAAACGGTAGCGTTATCGTTACAAGGGAATTGCGAAAAGATAGTGCCGTTTTTTGTCACGCATTTATAGTAAGTTGTAGCATTTTGCGCATGCAGAGAAAGTGGGCATACCATTACTGCGCATAAAAAAAGTGTGTGTTTTTGCATTAATTTCATCCCTGAGCGTTTACTATGATTTAGTAAATATAACCTAGCTTGGTGTTATAGCAAGCTAGGTTAAGGGATAGGGCTATTGTGTGTAGGTTTTTAGCTTTTTAATACTTTGTACTAAAAACGGGATATCGAGGCTTTGCTCAATAGAAAAACCTTCAGCGGCAGATATATTTTTATAGTTACCGTCTGAATCTATTAGCGTAATTCTATCTTTTTTGTAAGCAATAACTACGCCTTGCGAGTAATTAACGCCAGTGTCCGTTTTTTTCTTATACAGATTTTCACCTAGCATGGTTTGTTTAACCACAGACTTACAGTTTAAGTATTGGCCTACACTGGTTGCAATAATATCACTGGGTTGAATAAGCCCATCTACCTTGGCTATTCGCTTATCTGAGCTGTATAACACCGATGATGTAACTACTTCCGAGCTATTATTAGCTAAGCTAAACGCAAAAATATGGGTGTCGTCACTGCGAGGAGGCGGATTATCTTCACCTTTAATGATTTTAATTGCGCTGTTTGAATGCGCTTGATCGTTTATAAAGCTTAGCTTTTCAATTCCAGCAAGCTCTATGCTTCTGCGCTGACTTTGCCACGCGGGCAAGGTTTGCTCTGATAAAATAGCCATCTTATAAAAAGAAGGTAAGCCATACACTAAACTAAACAAGCTATCGCCATGGTGTGTTGGCTGTAAAAACTGATCAGTTTTATGTAGGTTTTTATGCTTGGCAACAAAGCGTTTTAACTGCTCGTTGGTATCAAATACAAAAATATCGACTTGCTGCGCAGTGTAATCTTCACATTTTTGCATTGGCGCAGGTATTTGGTAATTAATATTTTGGTTATTAATTCTTACATTGTGAGCTTGTTTATAGCTTTCAATGTCGAGCAAATCATTTTTTGCTAATAAGCTTTTAGCGGTCGTAGGGTACGACAGCGGTAAAACGTTATCTTGCTTCGTTATATCAAACTTTAAATTTGCATCTGCCCAAATGTGAATACTGTGGCTAAGTGCAAAGCACAACACTAAAAACGAGCTGGCAAAACGGGCAAACTTAAGTTGTTTTAAACGCGCTAAGTGCTGCCATGTATAGTTACTTACAACTAACTGGAAGCCTAAAATGAGTAAAACAATCCCCCCGGCTAACAAGGTAGTAAGGGCAGGCGAGCTAGTTAGACGATGCCACAGTAAGGAAATGATTTCCGGTAGCGCAGAAGAGCTTAAATGATAGCCCAAATTAACGTATACATACGCATCAAGCGTTAAAATAGACGCCCCAAGCGTAGCAATAACGGCAGCCATACCTCGAATATGTCGAGGGTAGGGAAACACTAAGCTTAAAGGAAATACCGTCAGCACAAATGCTAAAAAAGCGATAAAGCTCGTATGGCTTAACCACGTCACTAACATATAGGTAATACCCATAAAGCTAGTTGGCGGTGAATCTGCAAATAAAAAGCTTAGGCTAATAAAAAGCGCTAAACCAATATTTGCAAAAGTGAACCAGTGGCCCCAACTTAATAACTGACTCGCTTTTGACGAAAACTGATTGTGCTGCGATAAATTCATATAATTTATTTAACCGACTGAGCAAGTGCTTTTGCAAAGTTCTCAGTTACGGCTTGTCTTTTCCCTGCAGGTACATGCTCTTTTAGGATATGCGTGATAGAATTTCCTAAACACATAAGGCTTAAATCAACCGGCGCATTGTGTTGCGTTAGCACATCAATGAGCTGATCGACGATTTGTTCTACTTCTTCATTAGAGTATTTTGATAAGATTGGCATCAGTTGGTTCAATAAAAGAGTTATATTCTCGTATTTTAACACCAGAGGCGTGAAAAACAAAGATGACAACAGACGTTAAAAAATTAGTCGTTCATTATGTAGACAAAAAAGGCGACGATACGCAAATTCACCTACGAAACGATGAAATGGTGATAAACGATAAAGTCGCTGTTTTTATCGAACAACTTCATCATGCATACAACTCAAAGCCAGGTAAAGGTTACTGTGCATTTAGTGGCGATAAAAACAGTGTTGTAGCATCGGCAATGCAAAGCTATCGTAATGACGAGTTAGGCTTTTGGCACATGACCGAGCAGGCATCCACTGTTTTAAAAGAAGAGTTAGATAAATACGCCTTTAGCGAAACAGGCTACTTAGTATTTTGTCATTATCAGTATGTGGCTACTGATTACATGCTAATAGCTATGATCAATATTAAAGAGCACTACAGCATGACCTCTGAACTTGATTTAGCAGCGTCGCGCCACTTAGATATATCGCGCATGCAACTAGCTGCACGTATCGATTTAACCGCGTGGGATACTCAAGCTGACGACAATCGCTATATCTCTTTTATTAAAGGGCGAGCAGGGCGAAAAGTAGCAGACTTTTTCTTAGACTTTTTAGGTTGTGAAGAGGGCATAGACCCTAAACAACAAAGCCAAGTGATGCTTAATGCCGTTGAAGACTATTTATCGGAGCAATCATTCGATAAATCAGAAAAAGACGAATTACGTAAGCAAGTATTTGATTACTGTAACGATTGTGTGACCACGGGTGAAGATGCAAGCGTTACTGAGCTTTCGGCTACGCTAACGAAAGGTGACGATAGTCCGTTTGATAACTTTTGCAAAGAGCAAAGTTACGATTTAGAAGACTCTTTCCCGGTCGATAAAAAAACGGTGACCAGTATGGTTAAGTTTTCGGGTTTAGGGGGCGGTGTTAGTGTTAGTTTTGAGCGTAAACATTTAGGTGAGCGCGTAACTTACAATGAAGCGACCGATACACTGGTTATTAAAGGCATTCCACCAAACTTAAAAGATCAGTTACAGCGCTTTATGGAAAATGAAAGCGAATAAACTCATTTGATCTAGTTAAAAGCCGATTTAAGAGCGCGATATTTTTATCGCGCTTTTTTATTGCCTTTAATTTAGTTTTATTAATGCTCTAAAGCGCAGCGCCTCTAAATCTCTTCGAGGATAAATCCTTTATTACAGGCTTTGCCCGTCACACCAACAAGTTTTGCGTCCACAAGTAAAAATAGCCACGATGCTAAAGTTAGGTTGTAGGCGCAAAGCTTGCTTGCGCGAGAATCAGCGTTTTGGTTTTTTTAATTTTTTACTAATAAAAACACATGAAGAACTATTACACAAAGAGAAGCGAAAGAGGAGCAAATGAGAAAATACATTTCAGGACAAGACAGGTGTTAAAACAAAAAAAGCCGCGCTATTTTTACATAGCGCGGCTTTTTAATGAGGCTAAGGGTTACTCAGCACTCATTGTTTTAGTCATGTCTGAACTAGCACGACCTGCAGGTTTAATTGACCCTGCGCGTAAGCCACTATCAGGAACTAACTCACGTTTATCGTGTGCCATGGCAACTGATGTATGCTTTACGTCGCTATCAGCAACTGGTGTCGGTTGAGCCATAGGTGCGCTTGCAGCCCCTTTGCTAATAACCGTTTTTGCATTGGCATCTTTTTGTTCAGCTGCTTTTGGCTCTGCTTTAACAGGCTCTGGTTTCGCTGGTTGCTCAACTACTTCAGGCTCTGCTTTAACAGGTTCTGGTTTCGCTGGTTGCTCAGCTACTTCAGGCTCTGCTTTTACAGGCTCAGGTTTCGCTGGTTGCTCAACTACTTCAGGCTCTGCTTTAACAGGCTCTGGTGTTGCTGGTTGTTCAGCTACTTCAGGCTCTGCTTTAACAGGCTCTGGTGTTGCTGGTTGTTCAGCTACTTCAGGCTCTGCTTTAATAGGCTCTGGTGTTGCTGGTTGCTCAGCTACTTCAGGCTCTGATTTAACAGGCTCAGATGTTGTTATTGGTTGCTCAGTAACAACAACTGGCTCTTCAGCTGTTTCAGGATCAACAGTTTGTACTGCATCGTCATTGGCTGTTGGTTGCTTTGCTTTAGGAGCAGCTTCAACTTTAGCTAAGTCTTCTACAGCTAACGCTTGCTCAACATTTTCTGATGCATCGTTTGAGGTTGGCTGTTCAGCTTTTGCTTTTAGCTCTGCCTCATACTCAGCGGCAGCTTGATCTGCTACTGGCACAAATGCAGGAGCTTCATCTGCTTTTTCTTCTGTAGCTTCACCTTGTTCAGGACGACGGCGACGCTGGCCCGAAGCGCGAAGGTGACGAGGAGAACGGCGTGAACGCGTACGTGTTTGCCCTTGCTCATCTTCAGAGTTTGCTTCGTCAGTTGACGCTGCAGCTACTGGCTTTTCTTCTTGCTCAGGTTGTGCCTTAGGCGCTTGCTCTTTCACAGGTGCAGGTTTTGTTTGCTCTGACTTTTGCTCATTTGCAGTTTGCTTTGCTGCTGGCGCTTGCTCTTTAGGCTGCTCTACTTTAGCTGTTTCAGTGCTTTGCTGCGGTTGCTCAGTCGTATCAGATGCTTTTACTTGCTCAGTATTTTCATCTTGGATACGTACTTTTTTGCGAACATTACGACGTTGACGGCGAACTTTTGGCTTCTGCTCTTTAGGCTCAGTGCTTTGCTTAGCCTCAGTTTCATTCGCTTTTGCGTCTGTTTTTACTTGCTCTTTGTCGGCGGTACGATTGTCGTTATTACGGTTATCGTTACGCTTACGCGAGTTAGGATTACGACGGCGCTTATTGCGGTTCTCGTTTTTCTCTTGGCTTTCGTTCGCGGTAGATTCAGTTTTCACTTCTTCTTCAGCAGGACGTTCACCACGAGGTTTAGAGCGAGAGTTATTACGACGACGCTGGTTGTTATTGCGGCGACGGTTGTCACTGTTACCACGGCGATTGTTATTACGTGTTTGCTGTTGCTTTTCTTGCTCAGCTTTTTCTTTTGCTTGCTTTTCTTCTTCGCTTTCACCAGCAAATAACGACTTAAACCAATTACCAATAGCAGCCAATAGGCCACCTTCAACCTTAGGTACAGCAACAGGCGCTGCTGGTTTGTCTACTTTAGCTTGTGGCGCTGGCGTTGAAGGCATAACAACACCTTTAAGCATCGGCTCTTCACGAACAGGCGCAGCTGCTGGTTTAGCCATTTCGAACGACTCTGGCTCAGGTGCAACAACTTGCTCGTAACTTACTGTTTCTAGTGTTTCGTCTTTACGTAAACGCATCACTTCGTAGTGCGGTGTTTCCATGTGTTGATTAGGAATAATAACCACATCACATTTATGATGTTTTTCAATACGATGAACGCTTCTGCGCTGCTCGTTTAATAAATAAGCGGCAACCGCTACAGGCACTTGTGCATTTACTTGTGCTGTGTTGTCTTTAATTGCTTCTTCTTCAATTAAACGCAAAATAGACAAGGCGATAGACTCGTTAGAACGAATAGTACCTTGGCCGCTACAACGCGGACATGGGCCTTGGCTTGCTTCACCTAGTGAAGGGCGTAAACGCTGGCGCGACATTTCAAGTAAACCAAAGCGCGAAATTTTACCAATTTGTACACGCGCACGATCTGGACGAGCGGCATCTTTTAAGCGGTTTTCTACTTCACGCTGATGGCGTGGCGGTGTCATATCGATAAAGTCGATAACAATTAAGCCACCTAAGTCGCGAAGACGTAATTGACGCGCAATTTCATCAGCCGCTTCTAAGTTAGTATTCAGTGCTGTTTCTTCGATATCTCCGCCTTTTGTTGCTTTAGACGAGTTGATATCAATAGAGGTAAGCGCTTCTGTTGGGTCAATTACAATTGAACCACCTGAAGGCAAACGTACTTCACGTTGGAACGCAGACTCAATTTGGCTTTCAATTTGGTAATGCGTAAATAATGGCGTGTCGCCTTGATAAAGCTTTACGCGGCTCATAAAGTCAGGGCGAAAACGCTCAATGTGCGCTTTAGCTTCTTCAAATACACGTGGTTTATCAATTAATATTTCACCAATATCACGACGTAAATAATCGCGAATAGCGCGGAAAATCACATTGCTTTCTTGGTGAATCAAAAACGGTGCTTTAGCACTGTCGGCTGCTTGTTGAATTGCATCCCAATGGACTAAAAGTGCTTTTAAATCGTAGTTTAATTCTTCAAACGATTTGCCAACACCTGCTGTACGAACAATTAAGCCCATACCTTTAGGAAGTTCTAATCGGCTAAGTGCTTCTTTAAGGTCTGTACGCTCATCGCCTTCAATACGACGAGAAATACCGCCTGCACGAGGGTTGTTTGGCATTAGCACTAAGTAGCTACCCGCTACACTAATAAAGGTAGTAAGGGCCGCGCCTTTTTGGCCGCGCTCTTCTTTATCAACTTGTACAATTACTTCTTGGCCTTCTTTAATCACGTCGCGAATATTTGGGCGACCATGAAAAGTGTAACCTTGTGGGAAGTAAGTACGGGCAATTTCTTTTAAAGGAAGGAAACCATGACGATCGGCGCCGTAATCTACGAAAGCCGCTTCTAAAGAGGGTTCAATGCGTGTGATTTTGCCTTTATAAATATTGGCTTTTTTCTGTTCGTGACCTGGGCTTTCTATATCTAAATCATATAGGCGCTGGCCGTCAACCAGTGCTACGCGCATTTCTTCTTGCTGCGTTGCATTGATTAGCATACGTTTCATATTGTTACTCTACTTATTTTTTGTCGCTGACATGACGAAACGTGTTCGCCTGTTCAGTTGTTCCTTTTTTTAGAATGTGCAGCCTCACGACTGGGTCTGTAACGGAACGCTCTGTAATGTGTATGCAGTATTTTTTAAATGCTGGCTAACAATAACGTACGCTTACGTTATTAAATTCTTTATGGTGCTAAAACTGTCGGCTCTTACGCTCTTTACAAGTTTTACCCAGAAGTTGGCCTGTCATATCAATCTTTTTAGTACGTTTATGTTAGGCGCGTAGGGCTCGTTAAGTAACTTAAATACGATGAGTATTTTCTAAGTACTTGCGAGCAAAGTTCGCTGCCGAATGTTAATAAACGCTTATTTGCTAGATTTTTAGTTCTAAATAAGCTGCTATACGGTACTACGTGTGAGCAAATGCTGAACAACGTTTTTACGTCGTCACTATCAAACAAATTATTTGTTCATTGCTTTTATTTTTACATTAAATATAAATTCATGTTCAAACTTAACCAGTAATATATTACGCGCATTACTGTTAGTTGATCGCACGTGTTAACTGAGTAGGCATAAAAGCTTTGGAAAACTTAACTCGGATCTGTATGATCGGCTACCCAGAATGTGCATCACGAATGTTTTAATGTGTTAAAAAGCACCGTTGTTATTTGCAAATACTAAATATTTGCGCTGCTGATTATCCCACTATTATAACCGTGTTAGCAACTAAATTATTTTACTTAAATCAGTGATTAGGCAATGTCAGAAAAAACCGGCTTACAAGTAACTTTTGTCACAATCAACGAAGACCATTTAGGTCAGCGTATTGATAACTTTCTTATTACCCATTTAAAAGGGGTGCCTAAAAGCGCTGTTTATAAAATTTTACGCAAAGGCGAGGTCCGCGTTAATAAAAAGCGTATTAAGCCTGTTTACAAATTACAGCTTGATGATGTAGTACGTATTCCCCCAATTAAAGTAGCAGAGCGCGAAGAGTTTGTGCCTAAAAAGCTCGATAAAGTGAAGCAATTAGAAGACGCAATACTCTTTGAAGATAAATACCTTATTGTAATTAATAAACCCTCGGGCATGGCTGTACATGGCGGCAGTGGCTTAAGCTACGGTTTAATAGAAGCACTACGCGTATTACGCCCAGATGAGCGCAGTTTAGAGCTAGTACATAGGCTTGATAGAGACACATCGGGGTGTTTATTAATTTCAAAGCGTCGCTCGGTACTTACCGCATTGCATGAGCAGCTGCGTGAAAAAACAATGGAAAAAAATTACTGGGCGTTGGTAACAGGGCAGTGGGATTCGTCGGTTAAAAATGTAACTGAAGGGCTGCGTAAAAACACCCTCAAGTCGGGCGAGCGCGTGGTGCGTGTAGATAATAACGAAGGTAAACCTTCACACACTCGCTTTAGAGTACTTGAGCGTTTTAACGAGTGCTCGTTAGTGCAAGCCTCACCTGTGACAGGACGTACTCATCAAATTCGTGTACATACACAGTGTAAAGGCCACCCTATTGCATGCGATGATAAATACGGCGACCAAGGGTTTGATGTATCAATGCGCAAAATAGGCTTAAATCGCTTATTTTTACACGCCCACGATTTAAGCTTTTATCACCCTAAAAACGAAACTACCATGCGTGTAGAGGCACCGCTTGATAACGCACTTAAAAGTTGTATTTTAAAATTAAGAGATGCTAAAGCGTAATGACCACCGCTGTATTAAAAAAATATAAACTGGTTATTTTTGATTGGGATGGCACTGTAATGGACTCAATTAGCAAAATTGTTAATTGTATTCGTCACAGTGCGCTGGCGCTTAATATTGAGCCGCCGAGCGACACTGCAATTAAAAATATTATTGGTATGTCGCTTGAACTTGCTATTGAGGTGCTATTTCCTGAGGACGTAGCGCACCATCCCGCATTAATTAACGGCTATAAACAGCAATACCGTGTTGATACGACTGCCACTCCTGTATTTGATAATGTAGAAAATGTACTAAGTGCGTTAAAAGCACAAGGGGTTATTTTAGCGATTGCCACCGGTAAAGGGCGTGATGGTTTAATGCGTTTATTAGAGCAAACTCAGTTAGGGCGTTACTTTAGTGCCACGCGCACAAGTGATGAAGCGCGCTCTAAACCTTCCCCCGATATGCTTGAACAACTATTAGCTGAATTAGCAATAAATGCCGACGAAGCACTCATGATTGGGGATACCAAAATAGATATGGCCATGGCACAGGCAGCCAACATAGATAGAATTGGCGTTACCATGGGCGTACACAGTGCAGCGCAGTTAAGTGAGTTTAGCCCCGTTGCAACCGTTGATAATTACCAGCAGCTGCAACGCATACTACTTGGCTAAGGTTGCGCGGCGAGTATGTCGAGATTAAACGCAGCCAATAGCTGGCTGAGTTTAATTAGTGGCAAGCCTATTAAGCTATTAGGATCGTCTCCGTTTAATTTTTCAAATAAGCAAATCCCTAATCCTTCACTTTTAAAGCTCCCAGCACAGTTATATGGCTGCTCTGCATCGCAGTAGGCTTCTATTTGCTCTTTGGTGAGTGTTCTAAATACTACCTCAAAAGGCTCTATTAACGTTTTTGCTTTATCGCTAGCAATATCGTAAACACACAGGCCTGTTAAAAACGTGACAGTTTGGCCGCTAAACAAAGAAAGCTGCTTTATGGCATTTTCTTTATTATGAGGTTTACCAAGTATTTGCCCATCATATACGGCCACTTGGTCGGAGCCGATTGCAAGGCCTTTAACAAAATGATCGCAAGCGGCACGCGCTTTGCGCTCGCTTAGGCGCTTAACAAGTTGCTCAGGGGTTTCGTTTGGTATGGCTGTTTCGTCAATATCAGGCGAAAAAGTACTAAATGGCAGATTAAATTTTTGCAATAAAGACTGCCTAAATGGCGAGCTTGACGCTAATATAAGCGGGTGCTTCATAAATTATTATCCTAATTAAAATTAGTTTGAGTTAGGATAAATCAGATCCGTAATGAAAACACGTGAAAAACCATGTAAAAATGCTTTTTTGCTTTGACTAACCAATTAACTATCTATATGATGCAGCCCCTATGCAAAAGGTAAAAATTCCCATCACTCTTCATCCTGGGAAAGCAGCGCAACACCGTTTAACTTACGATGGTATTGTACCGCTTGAAAAACTTGCTCGTTTACGAGGTGTTGTACAGGAAGAAGTAGGTGAAATAGCGGTAAAAATTCAGTGCAAAACCGATGAGCAAGGTTTAGTTGTGATTAGTGGCAATTTGTCTACACACGTAACTGTAACTTGTCAGCGTTGTAATGATGATTTAGGGTTGGATTTGGATCAAGACTTTATGTATTCGCCTGTTGGTTTGGATGCTGAGTCAGATGATCTTCCTGAAGTCTACGATGAAGTAGCGCTTGATGAAAACGGTGAAATTAACGTGTTTGAGTTAATCGAAGACGAGCTAATTTTAGCAGTGCCATTAGTGCCTACACACAACGAAGCTTCGTGCAATTACTCATCAAAGCCTGTTAGCTTTGGTGTACTAAAGGCGGAAGATGATAAACCAAATCCATTTGATATTTTGAAACAACTTAAGAAAGATTCTTAGGAGAAGACTAATGGCTGTACAAAAAAGCAAAAAGTCTCGTGCAAGACGCGGCATGCGCCGTTCACACGATGCGATCAACGGTCCAACTTTAACAGTTGACCAAACTTCAGGTGAGACTCATCGTCGTCACCATGTAACTGCTGACGGTTACTACAAAGGCGTTCAAGTAATTTCTAACTAAGAGATTGCTTTATGCTGACTAATCTAACCATAGCGTTAGATATGATGGGGGGCGATTATGGCCCCCGTTCATCTATCCCCGCTGCCGTTTGCGCAGTAAATGCTCATGCCAATTTAACACTCATTTTATGTGGCAACGAGCAAGTAATTACTAATCAATTAGAATCCCTCGATTCGCTTTCACACCCACGTTTAATTATTCGCCATTGCAGCGAAGTTGTCACTAATGCCTGCGAACCCGCTTTAGCTGTGCGTTCTAAAAAAGACTCCTCTATGCGTGTTGCCCTTGATTTAGTTAAATCGGGTGAAGCACAAGCCTGTGTAAGCTCGGGAAACACCGGCGCTTTATTTTTTATGGCTCATTACGTATTAAAAATGCTGCCTGGCGTTAAACGCCCTGCATTAATATCGGCCGTTCCTACAGAGCGAAAAAATCCAGTTTATCTGCTTGATTTAGGCGCTAATGTGCATTGTGATTCAGAAATACTTTATCAATTTGGCATTATGGGCTCGGTAGTAGCAGGCCAAGCTCTTGGCTGCGATAACCCTAAAGTGAGTTTACTTAATATTGGCTCTGAAGACATAAAAGGCCATGAAGGCATAAAGCAAGCAGCGCAGCTTATGCAGCAAAGCCCTTATATTAATTACACGGGTTACAGTGAAGGCAGTGATATTTTTTCGGGTAAAGCCGATGTCATTGTGTGTGAAGGGTTTGTCGGAAACGTCGCATTAAAAACCTGCGAAGGCATTGCTAAACTGATCATGAAAAAGTTTACAAGCGCCTTAGAAAAGCACTTAATTTACAAATGCATGGCGTTTATTTTAAGTCCTATCATAAAAAAACTCTATAATCGGGTGAACCCCGACCAGTATAACGGCGCTTCTCTGGTAGGATTGCGCGGTATTGTCGTTAAAAGCCATGGAAATGCATCAGCAAAAGCATTTCAAGCAGCAATCGATGAAGCGGTAAAAGAGGTTGAACGTCAACTTCCAGATAAAATAGCCGCTATTTTCGAAAAAACACATTCTAAAAACTCGGCGGCCGAATAACGTTTAGGTGCCGTAGTTACACTAAATTTTTGTTTAATTAAAAAGAGCAAAGTATGGCACAAAAAATTGCACTTCTATTTCCTGGTCAGGGCTCACAAAGCGTTGGCATGTTAAGCGAGCTACTAGAGAGCTCTGACATTGTAAAAGCAACCTTTAGCGAAGCGTCAAGCGCACTTGGCTACGATTTAGCAGCGCTTGTACTAAATGGCCCAGAAGAAGAACTTAATCAAACTCACCGCACTCAACCTGCTTTATTAACAGCAAGCGTGGCAATTTACCGCCACTGGTTAGCTGCAAACCCAGATGTGGAAGTGGTTATGGCTGGTCACAGCTTAGGTGAATACTCTGCATTGGTATGTAGTGAGGTTATTAGCCTAGGTGAAGCGGTAAAACTTGTTGAAAAGCGTGGCTTATACATGCTAAAAGCTGTGCCGGCGGGCGTAGGCTCTATGGCTGCCATTATTGGTTTAGGCGATGAGCAAATAAAAACAGCATGTGAAGAGTCTGCACAAGGCGAGGTTGTTTCACCGGTAAATTATAACTCACCAGGGCAAGTGGTTATTGCAGGGCATAAAGCTGCTGTTGATAGAGCTTCACAAGCGTGTAAAGATGCCGGCGCAAAACGTGCCTTACCACTGAGTGTAAGCGTGCCTTCACATTGTGAATTAATGAAACCTGCGGCTGAAAAACTTGCCAACGATTTAGCCGCTTTAACATTTAATACACCTAAGTGTGATGTAATTAATAATGTTGATGTAAAAGCACAAAGCTCGGCTGATGCAATTAAAGATGCATTGGTACGTCAACTATACAGCCCAGTTCGTTGGACAGAAACAGTACAGGCTTTAGTTGCTCAAGGCATTACGCAAAGCTACGAATTTGGCCCAGGTAAAGTATTAACTGGACTTGCAAAACGAATTGATAAAGCAATGGTATGTGGCTCAGTAAATGACGCTGCTGCTATCGACGCTGCAAAATAAGAGAATATAAAATGACTAATTTATTTTCATTAGAGGGCAAAGTTGTCCTAATTACTGGCGCAAGCCGTGGTATTGGTAAAGCAATTGCAAACACTTTAGTAGCGCAAGGCGCAAAAGTAGCAGGTACTGCTACGAGTGAGTCAGGCGCGGCTAAAATTAGCGATTACTTAGGTGATAACGGTAAGGGTTATGCTTTAAACGTAACCGACCCTGCATCGATTGAGGCTACATTAGCAGCAATAAAAGCCGACTTAGGCGATGTTGACGTACTTGTAAATAACGCAGGTATTACCCGTGATAATTTATTAATGCGTATGAAAGACGGTGAGTGGGACGATATTATCGACACGAACTTAAGCTCTATCTTCCGTTTATCTAAAGCGGTATTACGCCCAATGATGAAGAAAAAGAACGGCCGTATTATTAATATTGGCTCAGTTGTGGGCACTATGGGTAATGCAGGCCAAGCTAACTACGCGGCAGCTAAAGCGGGTGTTATTGGCTTTTCTAAATCGCTTGCACGCGAAGTTGCATCACGCGGCATTACAGTAAATGTAGTAGCCCCTGGTTTTATTCAAACTGATATGACCGATGAGCTAACAGAAGATCAAAAAGCGGCCACCCTTGCTAATGTACCAGCAGGTCGATTAGGTCAGCCTGATGAAATAGCAGCGGCAGTGTGTTATTTAGCATCTGACGCGGCTGCGTATGTATCTGGCGAGACTTTGCATGTAAATGGCGCGATGTACATGGTTTAACCGCCATTGTTAAAAGTAAATGCTAAAAATAACTTAAGTAAGTGACCTCAAAAACATTGAAATTTTTATGATCTTGCTTTAAACATACTTGAAATCGCTGTGAAAATAAGCGATAAAAGACAAAACAAACACTCAGAGGTTTGACCAGACAATTATTTATGGTCAAATCATTGAATCAGAGAATTATGCGGCGTAAACTACGCCGCAATCTGAAAATAACGCATTGGCGTTTTTAATAAAGGAAAGAAGAATGAGCGATATCCAAGAACGCGTAAAAAAAATTATCATCGAACAGCTAGGTGTTAAAGAAGAAGAAGTTAAAAACGAAGCTTCTTTCGTAGACGACCTAGGTGCAGATTCTCTTGATACTGTTGAACTAGTTATGGCTCTTGAAGAAGAGTTTGATACTGAGATCCCAGATGAAGAAGCTGAAAAGATCACTACAGTACAATCTGCAATCGATTACGTATCAGCTCACGCTGAGTAATTAATCGCATATTAAAGGCAGCATTCGCTGCCTTTAATCTATATATCCAAACCACCTCAAAGTTCATGATTCAAATTCACCCGCTTTTACTCTCTACTGCATTCATTTGTAATAGCACATCTTTAGTTGAATTTGAGACTCGCACTTTGAGGTCGCTTGGGTATGAATTCCCTTTGTAATGCCAATAGATTTAAACTTAGTGAGTTAAACGGCTTACTAAAATAATACTATTTTAATCAATTGGTTTAAATATCCCTTATTGGAGGCAAACCGTGGCTAAACGTCGAGTCGTCGTAACTGGCTTAGGAATGTTGACGCCGCTAGGTAATGATGTGCAATCTACCTGGCAAGGCTTATTAGATGGTAAAAGTGGTATACAAAATATAACCCACTTTGATACATCAAAATTTGGTACTAAATTCGCTGGACTCATAAATGACTTTGATGCAACTGCATACATGTCAGCGAAAGATACTAAAAAAATGGACTTATTTATTCAGTACGGCATTGCAGCGGGTGTTCAAGCCTTACAAGATTCAGGTCTTGAAGTTACTGAACAAAACGCAACACGTATTGGTGTTGCTGTAGGCTCAGGCATTGGTGGATTGACCCTAATTGAAGAAAACCACATAAAGCTACTTAACAGTGGCCCACGTAAGCTTTCTCCATTTTATGTGCCATCAACCATTATTAATATGATCTCGGGCCATTTATCAATGATGCATGGTTTACGTGGTCCTAATATTTCTATTGTGACGGCATGTACTACAGGCCTGCACAATATTGGCCATGCAGCGCGTATGATTGCTTACGGCGATGCCGATGCGATGGTTGCCGGTGGCGCAGAAAAAGCCTGTACACCTATTGGTATGGGTGGCTTTAATGCTGCACGTGCGCTTTCTACCCGTAACGACGACCCACAAGCTGCGTCGCGTCCGTGGGATAAAGACCGCGATGGTTTTGTACTATCTGATGGTGCAGGTGTTGTTGTAGTAGAAGAATATGAACACGCTAAAGCCCGTGGCGCTAAAATTTATGCTGAGCTTGTTGGCTTTGGTATGAGCGGTGATGCGTATCACATGACCTCGCCACCGGAAGACGGTGCAGGTGCGGCACTTGCTATGCAAAATGCATTAAACGATGCACAAGTAAATGCAGACCAAGTTGGTTACATTAACGCACACGGTACATCTACTAATGCAGGCGACAAAGCCGAAACGCAAGCTGTTAAAACTATTTTTGGCAGTGCAGCGCAAGATGTAATGGTAGGCTCGTCTAAATCGATGATGGGACACCTATTAGGTGCAGCGGGTTCTGTAGAGTCTATTATTTCTATTTTATCGCTGGCCGATCAAAAAGTATCGCCCACCATTAACCTAGACAACCCAGATGAAGGCTGTGACTTAGATTACATAGCCCACACTGCACGTGATGCAAAACTCGACTTTGCATTGTGTAACTCATTTGGTTTTGGTGGGACTAATGGCTCGTTGCTATTTAAAAAGGTATAATCCTTTTTAACAACGAACCACATTATAAGAGCTCAGTTGTTTAACTGGGCTTTTTTTATGCAAGCCATTCAATATGCAAACAATAATAACAACCGATGATACAAGTGCGATTAATACACGCGATAGAGGCCTTAACTACGGTGATGGTTTTTTTACCACAGCCAAAGTAATTGCTGGGCAGGTAGAGCATTGGCAGTACCATAAAGCACGTTTGGTAGAATGCGCAGAACGCTTAGCGTTTCCTGCTATTAACTTTACTGAGCTTGAGCAACATATTGCAAAGGCGATTACTGGCTGCCAATTAAATGTGCTTAAAATAGTGATCACCCGCGGAGAAGGTGGGCGAGGCTATGGATTGCCGCAACACACCCATTTAACCATTTTAATTACCGTGTTAGGGTTTCCACAAAGCTACCCAGCATTAGCAAAAACAGGGGTGAGTTTAGCCCTAAGCCCAATAAAATTAACAGCCCAACCTTTATTAGCCGGTTTAAAAACACTTAACCGACTAGAACAAGTGCTGATTAAAAACGCCATGGCAAAACAGCAATGTGACGATGTTTTAGTACTCGATCATCAAAACAATGTGATTGAAGCCTCGGCAGCTAATATTTTTGCTATTTGTGATAATAAGGTATATACGCCAAGCCTTGAGCAATGCGGTATTAAAGGGGTTTATCTGCAATCGTTATGTGATAAATTAGCGATTGAATTTAAGCAAGTAAGCCTAAATGAATTAACCCAAGCTAGTGCTGTATTTATTTGTAATAGCTTAATGGGCGCTGTGCCCGTTAGTCGTATAGAACAACATACATTTAATGTTGAGCAAAGCATGTGTTTATTAAATGAATTATTAGCCAAGGAGGCTAAGTGTTAAAAGTTATTTTATCGGTATTATTGTTAGCTTTAGTTACAACGCTAGTAGGGTATCAGCAATTACAAGCAACAATAACTAGCCCGCTAAATATAACAACGCCTACCCAGTTTGAAGTTAAAAAAGGCATGGGCTTTAACCAGCTATGTAAACAATGGCAAGCTAATAATTGGTTAAAAAGCTGCTGGCGCTATCAAGTAATTGCAAAGCTTGACCCAACACTAACCGACTTAAAAGCCGGCTTGTACGAGCTAACGAATACAAGCGTTATTGATAATATAAAAAAAATAAACAACGGTGAGCAAATCAGTTTTAGCTTTACTATTATTGAAGGGCAAAACTTACGCGAAGTGATAGCAGCCATTAGTAGTGCGCCGCATTTAACTAATAACTTAAATACAGAGCAACTGGCGCAGCAAATAGTAGGTGAAGAAAGCCATTTAGAAGGATGGCTGTTTCCAGATACGTATCATTATCACAGCGGTGATACTGCCAGTAGTTTATTAAAACGTGCAGCCGTTAAAATGCAGCAAACACTTGAGCAAGCATGGCCACAACGTGCAGAAAACCTACCGTATAAAAACGCATATGATGCACTGATCATGGCCTCTATTATCGAAAAAGAAACAGGCCTTGCCAGTGAGCGCCCGTTAATAGCCGCCGTATTTATAAATAGATTAAACGCAAATATGCGCCTACAAACCGATCCCACCGTAATATATGGCCTAGGAGAGAGTTTTGATGGTGACATTAAACGAAAAGATTTACGCGATTACACACCCTATAATACGTATCGCATTAAAGGGCTGCCGCCAACACCCATTGCCATGCCCTCAAAAGCGGCTATTTTAGCAGCGCTTAATCCGCCTAAAACACAGTATGTTTATTTTGTGGCGAAGGGCGATGGCAGTCATCAATTTTCAACCACGTTAAAGCAACACAACGCGGCAGTTAAAACGTATATATTAAATAAAACGAATTAAACTTTATATGAAACCAAAATTTATTGTTATTGAAGGCCTTGAAGGCGCAGGTAAATCAACGGCTATTTCGTTATGCCAAGACTTTTTAAATAAAAAACAAATAGACTTTATTAACGTACGCGAGCCAGGTGGGACACCGCTTGCCGAGTCTTTACGTACTTTAGTAAAAGCCGAACATGAAGAAGACATAGCCTTTGAAACCGAACTACTTATTATGTACGCAGCTCGCTCGCAGCTTATGCATAATGTAATTAACCCGGCGCTTGATAAAGGGCAGTGGGTATTAGCAGATCGCCACGATTTATCATCTCAAGCGTATCAAGGTGGCGGGCGCGGCATTAGCGCTAATACGTTATCGTCTTTGTCGTCTATGGTATTAAAAGGGTTAAAACCTGATTTAACTATTTACCTAGATATAGACCCCGTAATAGGCCTTGAGCGTGCTAAAGGCCGTGGAGAGCTTGATAGAATTGAGCAAGAAGCCATTGAGTTTTTTCAGCGTACGCGTATGCGTTATGTTGAGCTGGCAAATGACGATAGCTCAATAAAAACCGTAGATGCCAACCAAAGTATTGATAAAGTACACCGCGATATAACCAATGTACTACGCACTTTTTTTGAAGGGTTAAAATAACATGGCATTGCCATGGCTTAATAACGTAGAGCAACAGCTTGCGCAAAGTTATAAAGCGCAGCGTTTTCATCATGCGCAGTTGTTATGCGGGCCCAAAGGCGTTGGTAAGTTTAGGCTAAGCGAGCAATTAGCTAATAGCTTATTATGTCAAAATATTAATACCCACATGCAAAACGAAGGTAGCAAGTTAGCCCCGTGCGGGCAGTGTAAAAGTTGCTCATTAACACTTGCGGGTAACCACCCTGATAAACGGCTAACGCAAGTTGAAGGGCAAAGCATTGGTGTTGACGATATTCGTGCAATAAGCGATTTTATGAACCACTCTGCTGCACAAAATGGCAATAAAGTGGCTATTATTGAAAACTGCGAAAAAATGACCACGGCAGCAGCAAACGCGTTATTAAAAACCTTAGAAGAGCCCAGTAATAGCCGTTTTTTAATTTTAACCACAAGCCACACTGCGCAGTTACCTGCCACCATTTTAAGCCGCTGTGCCAAAACAGACATTAAAGTAGCAAACTCAGAAGCGGCTAAAACCTGGTTAGCCGATTTAAATATTAGTGACTATGTGTGGCTGCCTTTATTTTATACGCAACCACTTTTAATTAAACAGTGGCAAGCGCAAGAGCAGCTGCAACACATTGATACTTTATATAAATTTGCAACTGAGTTTAAACAAAGCCATAATTTTAGTCCGCTTGTAAATATTATAAACAAACAACCTGAGCTAATACGCATTTTTACATTATTTTTAAGCGAGCAATTAAAACAGCAGCTTATAATGGGTTTAAGTTTTGACGCGTACCAAAGTGCTCAGCAAGCGTTGAATGAATTTTTACAAAATAGCACAGAGGTACTCGGGCTAAATTTACCTCTAGCAGTGTCGCGTTTAGCGCACGCCCTGCGTAACATTTAATAGGAATACATATGCAAGAGCTTTTAGTTGATGTAGATAACCTTGACGAACTTTATCGCTGCTACATGCCTTATTTAAAAAAAGGCGGCCTATTTGTACGTACCAATATGCGTTACGAAATCGGCTACTCTTTAGCGCTTAGAGTGACTTTACCTGATGCGCTAGAAGATGACGTGGTAACGGGTAAAGTTGCCTGGATCACACCACAAGGCGCACAAAGCTCTAACCCACCAGGTATAGGCATTAGCTTTTTAGATGATAAAACAAATTTAAACGCTAAAATCGAAAAGCTATTAGGCACTATGTTAAACTCTGGTAATCCTACATATACCATGTAGTTTTAAACGCATTTGCTTAATAGTGATATGCATAAAGCAGCCGGTTAGCGAGCGCTTAGCTCTCGTTAACTGCAATACTAACTTGCTTATATCAATTCGTTTAATACCCATTCGCTTACTTAAGTGATTTACTTTGAGGCTGGAAAAACGTGTTGATAGCTAGGTAAAAAATTCGCTATTTAGTTGTGCTCGGCAATTGCTCCTGCATTGCTCTGCATCCATGCAGTCGTAAATAAGCATTGTTTAACGCAGGCAGCGACACACACGTTTAGCTCCGTAAAATGATTAGGTATTATTGCAAATTGGTATAACTAAGTATTTTTGCAGGTTAGTATAATTTAACACCCAAAACCATACAGGCCGTATAGTGATTGTAGATTCTCATTGCCATTTAGATCGTCTTGATTTTGACAAATTAGATTTAAACCTAGATCAAGTACTCGATAACGCCCGCGCAAAGCAAGTAGAGCATTTTTTATGTGTAAGTGTAACGCTTGATCAATTCCCAAGCATGCTTGAAAAAATTAAACATTACGACGATGTATCGGCATCGTGTGGCGTGCATCCGCTTGATCAAAAAGATGCTCTTAATAAACAGCAACTCATTGATTTAGCGTCGCATGAAAAAGTAGTCGCGATTGGCGAAACAGGCCTAGATTACTATTATTCAAAAGACACGCACGCAGTACAACAAGCCAGTTTTGTTGGCCATATTGAAGTAGCAAACGAATTACAAAAGCCACTAATTATTCATACCCGTGATGCCAGAGCCGATACCATTAATTTAATGCATGAGCACAAAGCAGAAAACTGCGGTGGCGTACTGCATTGTTTTACCGAAGATTGGGATATGGCCAAAAAAGCGATTGATATGGGGTTTTATATCTCTATTTCAGGCATTGTTACCTTTAAAAATGCCGTAGAGCTTAAGGAAGTTGTAAAACAAATCCCACTCGATAGATTACTCATCGAAACAGACTCGCCTTATTTAGCACCTGTGCCGTACCGTGGAAAAACAAATCAGCCTGCGTATGTAGAAGATGTTGGCTACTATATTAGTGAGCTTAAAGGCATAAGCTTTAACGAGCTTGCAAAAGCAACGACTGATAACTTTTATTCACTTTTTAAATTAGCAGCGAAAGGCTAACACATGACTACTCAATCGGCGCAACTCCCACTTTTATTAATGGGGCCTATGGTGCGCCGAGCTGAGCAAAGTGGTATATGTATACAGTTTGCTACTTCACGCCCTGGCAATTGCCAAATCACACTTGAAAACCAACAAAGCTACAGCGAGCAGCAAAGCATTGCATTAGGTAAATACCTTTACCTGCATTTTATAATTATAAAACCCGTTGATAGCCAGTTTCCGCTCGACACGTTATTAGCGTATACCCTGTATATTAACGAGCAAAAAATTGACTTAACTCCTTGGTGCTTTGAAGGGCAAACGGCGCCTTCGTTTGCAATTGCCAATAAGCTTACGCATATTTTACATGGCTCGTGTCGCAACGCCCATCACCCAGCAAAAGACAGCTTAGTATCAGCAAGTGAATGGCAAAATACCCAGCGCAGTAATAAACTGCAGGGCGCACAGCTTTTACTCCTTAGCGGAGACCAAGTTTACGCCGATGATGTTGCTGGCCCTATGCTACTGGCTATTCATCAGCTAATAGATGCATTAGGACTTTATAAAGAGCAACCGCTTGAGCTCAATTTACCAGCAGATATAAATGAGCAGCTTTTTAACCGCCATCATTACTTACCTAAAACGCCATGGCAAAAACGTTCAAAATTGGGCGTTGGGTACTGGCTAAAAAAAGACGAGCCTCATTTTTCTAGCGTAAAAGCGTATAATCACTTAATTCACTTTGAAGAATTTATAGCGCTGTATTTACTCAACTTTAGTGCCGCCGCGTGGCAATGCGTTGATATTAAAAATAGCCATTACACACAAGGCAATGAAAAAAATAACACCATTTTTAACGCAGAAAAAAAGGCGTTAATTGACTACGCAAAAGGCTTAAACAGCGTAGAGCGTTTATTTGCTAATGTATCTACCTTGATGATGTTTGACGATCACGATGTTACCGATGATTGGAACCTAACAGCAGGGTGGGAGCAAGCTATAAATCAAAACCCAAGTAGTAAACGCATCATTAATAATGGGCTAATAAGCTATTGGCTATTTCAAGGGCTGGGCAACGACGCGCTACATAAAACCGGCGCGCTTATAGATGATTTTAAACAAAGCCGTAGCGCCAATAATATTTGGCAGTTTAAAGCCTTTGATAAGCCTCTGAACGAATTTAACTATTGGCATTATGAGCTTACCACCACGCCTAAAGTAGTTGTGCTTGATACCCGCACGCACCGCTGGCGTAACGAAAGTAACTTTAATGAACCCTCAGGCTTACTTGATTGGGAGCGCTTAACAGAGCTTGAAGAAAGCCTGCTGAGCCACAGCAAAGTAATTATTGTATCGCCAGCGCCAGTGTTTGGTGTTAAATCAATAGAAGCAATACAGGCGGCGTTTAATATGTGCGGCCAGCCGCTTATGGTTGATGTAGAAAACTGGATGGCACACGAAGGCTCGGCCAAAAAACTGCTTGATACCTTTAGGCGTACAGACACACCCAATGAAACGCTTATTTTATCGGGTGATGTGCATTATTCTTTTTGTTTTTCGGTGCAAAAACGCTTTGGCGATCACCCAAATAGAATATGGCAGCTCACCGCCAGTGGTATTAAAAATGAATTTCCGCGCAAGCTAATTAATGTACTCGATAAGCTCGACTCAATATTATACGGCCCCAAAAGCCCGCTTAACTTTTTCACCAAACGCTGGCATATGGAAGTAGATAAACACCAAACCAAAGGTGAAGGCCAAAAGTACCTAGTAAGCGACTCCGCAATAAGCCTAGTAACGTTAGATAACGGCGACCTATCCCGCTACCAACTCATCCACGGCGACGGCCACACCACGGAGTTTGATTTAGAAGAGCAGTAAAACGCCCAGAGCCACTATCAGCTCTGGGCTACAAATGGCTCTTAGTTGAGCCTTGCGCTAACTAAATACACTTTCGAAATTCTTAGGGAGAAGAAGAAAGTACCTGTAATTGTAGTTAACTAATTTGCAAAACTCTAAATTTTATTCATTTATTAACCGTAAATAATAACAAAGACTTAATAATATTGTGCACAGGCTGCCCTTTGTGTTGAGTGCTTTATGCCCAGCTTATTAACTGAGTATTTTGCACCAGATCGCGTGGCAAAGAGTTTTTGATCTTATTCTTTTGCCATTTACCCAGTCCTATCGGGCAGCCACATAAGGTTAGTACTACTTCGCCGCTGGCTTTTGTAACGTCTTCTAGGCGTATATCTTTACCATTAAAGTAGTCGTTTGCTTGCTCGTTTGTTAAAGCATACGTATTGCTTTTGCATTCATTCCCAAACACGGTAGCAAACTCGTGAGTTAGCCTTACTCCGTTTTTATGAATAATACCTAGTTGAATACCTAAACGTGCGTATTTTATTTTGTTTTGCACGGCTTCAAACCCATCAGGGAATAACCACAGTTCTTTATCGCGCTGCATTAACTTACCTGGCAGTGTTTTTAAGCCAAACTGTTTTTTAAGCTCGCTCATAAAAGAACTGGTTTGTTTTTTATCAAACTCGTTAAACGGAAACGCACCTTTTTTAACACTTTGGGTTGGGTTATTGCTGCTTGCGAGTTTTTTAAACTTAGCGATAAAAAAACCTTCACTGTCGAATGTTTGCGGCCACACATGTAAATAGCCCTCGGCGGTTGTGGCTTTTTCTGCCCCTTCGAATAAATCACTTAGCGATTGCGGCTCAATGTAGTCGCCAAATTCATTCAGTAGGTAGTCGCATACTTGTTGGTTTTCGAGCGGGGTAAGCGTGCAGGTTGAATACACCAGCGTACCGCCTGGTTTTAATGCGTAAAAAGCGCTTTTAATTAAATCCTTTTGAACTTGAGCAATTTCTATATTTGATTCTATTGACCAGTTTTTAAGTGCATCGGCATCTTTACGTACGGTACCTTCGCCAGAGCAGGGTGCATCAAGCAAAATGCTATCAAAGCATTCAAACATATAGTTACCGAATATGACGCCATCAAAATGCGAAAGCGCACAGTTACCAACGCCCATACGTTTAAGCGTAGCGCTAAGGACTTTTAAGCGTGATGACGAAAGCTCGTTGGCAACAAGTACGCCTTGGTTATTCATTATTGCGGCAAGTTGCGAAGTTTTAGAGCCAGGCGCTGATGCCATATCAAGTACGTAACTATCTTGTAAATCTGAGTTTTCAATACTTTGTTTTAGTGCCATAGGTGGCAGCATTGAGCTTGCCTCTTGCACGTACATGGCGCCGCTTAAATGTAAGTCGGTATTGCCTAATGCTAAGTTTTGCTCTTCATCGCTTGGGCGTTCTAGCCAAAAACCTTCATTGCACCAAGGTATAGGCGTAAGTTGCCAGTTTTTTTGCTCTGCACGGTGTTTAAATTCAGCAACGCTAATTTTTAATGTATTTACACGAATAGATTTTCTGAGAGGGCGACGGCACGCGTTTATAAAGTCGTCTAAATTGAGGTGCGCAGGTAAATAGGTTTTTACGTCGTCAATAAAATGCTCAGGAATAAAAGTGTTGGCGTTCACGCGTTGGCTCGTACATTAAAAAATAAAGCGCGATATTAGCACTTTTAACGCACTATTTCAGTGTTAAATAGCGGCTTTATAATTTATTGGTGTGTCGACACATTGTGTTTTTAGTTTAATTTTAAAGCAATTTTATACGACTTTAGATTAACAGTGTCGACAATAAGTGTGTTTTTTACTTATTTTCACCCTAGGTGGGGTTGACATGTTTTTTTATTAAGCACATAGTTAACCCATCAATTGTCGACAATTTATTTATAAAGCCATGACGCAACCTTTTTTAAACGATACACCTATTACTACAGCATCTGATCAAGTGTTTGTTGATATGCGCCGTGAAATAGTAGAAGGCAGCATACAGCAGGGCAGCAAAATATCGGAGCCTGAGCTTGCAAAGCGCTACGGTGTAAGCCGTGCGACGCTTAGAGAAGCACTTAATCGCTTAGAAAGCTGTTACTTAGTGGAGCGTAAAGCCAATGTAGGTTGCCGAGTAGTGGCGCTAACCGCAGAGCGTTTAATTGAAGTGTACCAAGTACGCAGTTCGCTTGAAGGCTTAGCATGTAGGCTTGCTGCCGACAATATGGCAGCTGACGAAGTTCAAGGCTTAAAGCAATTACTTAATCAGCATTTGCAAACTCAGCGTGTTAAAGAGGGTGAGTCGTACTATCAAGAAGCAGGCGATTTAGACTTTCATTATCGCATTATTAAAGGCAGCAAAAACGCCCATTTAATCCATTTGTTATGTAACGAGCTTTACCAATTAATACGTATGTACCGTGTACAAATGGGCATGGTAGGCCCGCGTGTATCAAAAGCGTTTGACGAGCACTTAGCCATTATTAACGCGATAGAAAACCACGATGGTGAACTTGCCGAAATGCTGATGAAACGACATATCAGTGCATCGCAAGCAAATATTCAAACCAAATTTGATGTATACCAATCAATATGAGTATTCGAACAATTTAACTGATTAAATCGCTCTATAACGTCGTTAAGAATTTTTTATTTAGAACCACTAAACATAAAAATTATTGCCTAGTTACAGAACGATTTTCTTAGCGTTAAATAGACCTCATACACATACAGATTGGTATTTGTCATAAACAAAAACTTCTAAAAGCTAGTAACAGTTAAACAGTCACAATGTCAGATTAAAAATATAAGTTACTCCATGTAGCAACCGTTCAAAGTGAGGAGAAAATAATGTCAGCAGGATTAAAATTTAAACAGGCCATTGCTAATAACCGCCCATTGCAGGTAGTAGGTACTATTAATGCCTACACAGCCATGATGGCTGAAAAAATGGGTCACCAAGCTATTTATCTCTCAGGTGCAGGTGTGGCAAATGCCTCTTTTGGTATGCCCGATTTAGGCATGACCAGCCTTGATAATGTACTTGAAGATATTCGCCGTATTACTGGTGCCAGCGATTTACCACTACTGGTAGATGCCGATACAGGCTGGGGCGGGGCGTTTAATATTGCGCGTACCGTTAAAGAAATGACCAAAGCAGGGGCAGCGGGTTTTCATATTGAAGACCAAGTGGCACAAAAGCGTTGCGGTCATCGCCCTAATAAAGAAATTGTAAGCCAAGGTGAAATGGTTGACCGCATTAAAGCCGCAGTTGATGCAAAAACCGATAGTGATTTTTACATTATGGCGCGTACCGATGCGTTTCAAAAAGAGGGTTTAAGCGCGGCGATTGACCGTGCAGCTGCGTGTGTTGAAGCGGGCGCAGACGCTATTTTTGCAGAAGCCGTGCACGACCTTGCCGATTACCAAGCATTTGCAAAGGCGATTAATGTACCAATTTTAGCTAATATTACAGAGTTTGGCCAAACGCCTATTTACATCAAAGAGCAGTTAAGTGAGGTAGGTGTTGAAATGGTGCTTTATCCACTTAGTGCCTTTAGGGCAATGAATAAAGCCGCGCTTAATGTGTACTCTGCCATTTTAAATGAAGGCTCGCAGCAAAGCGAAATTGAGAACATGCAAACACGCGCTGAGCTTTACGAATTTTTAGATTACCACACATACGAAAACACACTCGATAACCTTTTTTCATCAAAATCTGACAAATAATAACTATTAAAATAGATAACACACACAAATTTAGATAGGAGAAGATCATGGTAGATAAAGCATTAGGCGGAGCAGGTTTACGCGGGCAAGTTGCAGGGCAAACCGCATTATGTACAGTAGGGCAAACAGGCTCAGGTTTAACGTATTGTGGGTACGATATTAGCGAACTTGCCGAAAAAGCACAGTTTGAGGAAGTGTCTTTTTTACTTTCACGCGGCGAGTTACCAACAGCCAATGAACTAGCCGAGTATAAAGCTAAATTAAAAAGCTTACGCGGCCTGCCAGATGCACTAAAAACCGTGCTTGAAAATATTCCTAAAGACGCGCATCCAATGGATGTTATGCGTACCGGTTGCTCAATGCTGGGTAACCTAGAAATGGAGCTTGATTTTAGCCAAGCAAACGATGCGATTGACCGCATGGTTGCAGTGTTCCCAAGTATTATTTGTTACTGGTACCGCTTTACTCACGATGGCGTACGTATTGAAACACAAACTGATGACGACTCAGTGGGCGCGCACTTTTTAACCCTATTACACGACAAAGCACCGAGTGAGCTTTTTGCGCAAGTAATGAATGTGTCGCTAATTTTATACGCAGAGCATGAATTTAATGCCTCTACATTTACTGGGCGTGTGTGTGCATCAACGCTTTCTGATATTCATTCTTGTGTAACGGGTGCTATTGGTACGCTACGTGGGCCACTGCATGGTGGTGCAAACGAAGCCGCTATGGATATGATTCAGGGTTTTACAAGTGCAGAGCACGCCGAGCAAGAAATTATGGGTATGCTAGAGCGCAAAGATAAAATAATGGGCTTTGGCCACGCTATTTACCGTGAGTCAGACCCACGTAACGTTATCATTAAAAAGTTCTCTGAAAAACTAGCTAATGAGGTGGGCGATGATGTGCTTTACCCAGTGTCGGTTAGGTGTGAAGAAGTTATGTGGCGCGAGAAAAAACTGTTTTGTAATGCTGATTTTTTCCATGCATCGGCGTATCACTTTATGGGGATCCCAACTAAGTTATTTACGCCAATATTTGTGATGAGCCGGGTTACCGGCTGGACTGCACATGTTAAAGAGCAGCGTGCTAATAACCGTATTATTCGCCCAAGTGCAGATTACACAGGACCAGAGGCGCGCAGCTACACGCCAATTGAATCAAGAGGCTAATTAGTTACACATAATACCAATCCGTAACAATACTTAATTAAGCGGATTGGTATAGGGTGAGCAATACGCTCACCTCTTGCCTTTTATCTCCCGTCACCTATTAGCGAACAGATATTATGACCATAATTAATAACACCCAATACCGAAAACCATTGTCCGGCTCAAATGTGGATTACTACGATACGCAAGAAGCCGTTGATGCAATAAAGCCTGGTGCTTATGCCACATTGCCTTACACATCACGCGTACTTGCCGAAAACTTAGTGCGCCGCTGTGAGCCTGATATGCTAACCGATGCGCTTAATCAGCTTATTGAGCGTAAGCAAGATTTAGACTTTCCGTGGTATCCGGCGCGGGTGGTGTGCCACGATATTTTAGGGCAAACTGCCTTGGTTGATTTAGCAGGCCTGCGCGACGCAATAGCCGCAAAAGGTGGTGATCCAGCAAAAGTGAATCCGGTTGTGCCTACACAGCTAATTGTTGATCACTCATTAGCGGTTGAGCACGCAGGCTTTGACCCTGAAGCATTTGAAAAAAACCGTGCAATAGAAGATAGACGCAACGACGACCGTTTTCATTTTATAAACTGGACTAAAACCGCCTTTAAAAATATTGATGTTATTCCGCCTGGTAACGGCATTATGCATCAAATTAACCTTGAAAAAATGTCGCCTGTTATTCAAAACCGCGATGGCATTGCATTCCCCGATACCTTAGTTGGTACCGACAGCCACACACCGCATGTTGATGCACTTGGTGTAATTGCTGTAGGTGTTGGTGGGCTTGAAGCCGAAAGCGTAATGCTTGGCCGCGCCTCGTACATGCGCCTGCCTGATATAGTAGGAGTTGAGCTTACAGGCACTCGCCAGCCTGGGATTACCGCAACCGACATAGTGCTGGCTATTACCGAATTTTTACGCGCTCAGCGTGTGGTTTCGACCTATTTAGAATTTTACGGCGAAGGCGCTGATGCACTCACCCTTGGCGACAGAGCAACTATTTCAAACATGACACCAGAATTTGGTGCCACTGCAGCCATGTTTTATATAGACGATAAAACAATCGATTATTTGCGTTTAACAGGGCGTGATGAAGAGCAAATAGCACTTGTAGAAAACTACGCTAAAACGGCTGGCCTTTGGAGCGATAGTTTAAAAACCGCAAAATATGAGCGCGTGCTTAAATTTGATTTATCGAGCGTTGGACGCAATATTGCTGGGCCTTCAAACCCACATCGTCGTGTATCCACGAGCGATTTAGCAAAAGAAGGTATATCTGGCGTTGTTGAAAACGAAGAAGGCTTAATGCCAGATGGCGCCTGTATTATTGCCGCTATTACCAGTTGTACTAACACCAGTAATCCGCGCAACGTAATTGCTGCCGGCTTACTTGCGCGTAATGCAAATGCCAAAGGGTTAATGCGTAAACCCTGGGTTAAAACATCCTTAGCACCGGGTTCAAAAGCGGTGCAATCATACCTAGAAGAAGCAAAATTACTCCCTGAACTTGAAAAACTTGGCTTTGGTATTGTGGGTTTTGCCTGTACTACCTGTAACGGCATGAGTGGCGCGCTTGACCCTGTAATTCAACAAGAAGTGATAGATCGCGACTTATACGCAACAGCGGTACTCTCGGGCAACCGTAACTTTGATGGGCGTATACATCCGTATGCTAAACAAGCGTTTTTAGCGTCACCGCCATTAGTGGTGGCGTACGCTATCGCCGGCACTATTCGTTTTGATATTGAAAAAGGTGTACTAGGGAAAGATCAAAATGGTAACGACATAACGCTAAAAGATTTATGGCCAAGCGATGAAGAAATAGATGAAGTAATAAAACAAAGCGTAAAGCCAGAGCAATTTAAAAAAGTGTACGAACCTATGTTCGATTTAACCGTAGATTACGGTGAAGACAACGACCCGCTATACAATTGGCGCGAGCAAAGTACCTATATTCGCCGCCCGCCATACTGGGAAGGCGCCCTTGCAGGTGAGCGAACCATGACCGGCATGCGCGCTCTTGCTGTACTTGGCGATAACATTACAACGGATCATTTATCGCCTTCAAACGCTATTATGGCAAGTAGTGCTGCGGGTGAATACTTAACTAAAATGAATGTTCCTGAAGAGGATTTTAACTCGTACGCAACGCACCGAGGCGATCACTTAACAGCGCAGCGCGCTACATTTGCAAACCCTAAATTGTTAAACGAAATGGTGCGTGATGAAAACGGTGAAGTTAAACAAGGTTCATACGCACGATTAGAGCCACAAGGTACTAACACACGTATGTGGGAAGCAATCGAAGCTTATATGCAGCGTAAACAACCACTAATTATTGTAGCCGGTGCCGATTATGGGCAAGGCTCATCGCGTGATTGGGCTGCAAAAGGGGTAAGGCTTGCAGGCGTTGAGGTTATAGCTGCAGAGGGCTTTGAGCGTATTCACCGTACTAACTTAATTGGTATGGGGGTATTACCGCTTGAATTTAAACCAGGCACTACCCGTAAAACGCTTAACATTGATGGCAGCGAAAGCTTTGATGTAAAAGGCGAGCCAACACCAGGTGCAACGCTTAATTTAGTGATTACACGTAAAAACGGTGAGGTTCTAACAGTACCTATGAAATGCAGATTGGATACCCAAGAAGAACTTTCTATTTATGCCGCTGGTGGTGTATTACAGCGCTTTGCGCAAGACTTTTTAGAAGCTACGCAATCAGCATAAGGGGCGTGCATTATGTTTAAACCACAAATTAAAGTACCAGCAACTTATATGCGCGGCGGCACCAGTAAAGGTGTATTTTTTAAGTTAACCGACTTACCCAAACCTGCCCAAGTGGCAGGTGAGGCGCGCGACAATTTACTGTTACGCATAATTGGTAGCCCCGACCCATATGGCAAACAAACCGATGGCATGGGCGGAGCAACATCAAGTACTAGTAAAACGGTTATTTTAAATAAAAGCGAGCAACCTAACCACGATGTGGATTATTTATTTGGCCAAGTGGCAATAGATAAACCCTTTATAGATTGGAGCGGCAATTGCGGTAATTTAACCAGCGCAGTAGGTGCGTTTGCTATAACGAACGGCTTAGTTGATAAAAGCACAGTACCCGATAACGGTGTAGCCGTGGTGCGAGTATGGCAGGCTAATATTAAAAAAAGCATTTTGGTTCATGTGCCTATTACCAATGGCGAAGTGCAAGAAACTGGCGATTTTGAACTTGATGGAGTGACCTTTGCTGCCGCCGAGGTAAAGCTAGAGTTTTTAGACCCAGCCGACGGTGATGGCGCGTTATTTCCAACAGGCAATGTAGTGGATGACTTAGAAGTACCAGGTGTTGGTACTTTAAAAGCCACTATGATAAACGCGGGTATTCCTACTGTATTTATTAATGCCGCGGATATTGGCTATAGTGGCACTGAGTTGCAAAGCGATATTAATAACGATACTGACGCACTTAAAAAGCTTGAAACTATTCGTGCCTATGGCGCAGTAAAAATGGGTTTAATAGCTAATATTAACGAAGCGCAAACACGCCAACACACACCTAAAGTAGCCTTTGTGGCAGCGCCATTAGATTACAACGCGTCAAGTGGTAAGTTTATTGAAGCTACAACAATTGATTTATTGGTACGTGCTATGTCTATGGGCAAGCTTCATCACGCTATGATGGGCACAGCCGCAGTCGCTATTGGCGCAGCCGCCGCTATTGAAGGTACGCTTGTTAATGTGGCCGCAGGTGGCGGGACATTGAACGAAGTTAACTTTGGCCACCCCTCTGGCACGCTAAAAGTAGGCGCAGAAGCTAAAAAAGTAGCTGGTGTTTGGCAAGTTACCAAAGCAAGTATGAGCCGCAGTGCTCGTGTGCTTATGGAGGGCGTAGTTAGGGCTTTGCAATAAGCTGATTTTAACGTTTTATATTGAGTCATTAACGGCGCATATTGCTCGTTAATGACTGTTCAACGTTTAGTTTTAATACAAAGCTAAATAAACATTCTGTTTATATATTTCATTTCAAAATACCACCAAACCCCATCCTTTTTCATTATATTGGCCTTAGCGGGCGTTTTTTTTAGCGTATCTGTCGCAATTACTTGAAGAATATTATTAACAAACTAAATTAAATGTAATATTCACTTAATATAGTGGATATATGGTACGCCAGAGCGATGCTTCTTAATGGTTTTAACATATCCTATTGAAAAATAGTAAAGCCTATGAAGAAGCGTCGTTTATATTTAGTTAAAAACTTATACTTATAGCGCATAAAAATGTAGCAAAAACTCATTACTTAATGTTACTTTAATTAATAAGTAACAAAGGTTGTTATTGTGTGTCTGTTTATGTTTTTTTGTAAACTTTCACGCGTATATTTTATAAAATAATTTCTGATACTCATTGCAGGCTATCAAGGAGAAATAAATGGCACAGCGTATGAATAAAATTACCCCAATTGCAGCATCTGTTGCACTTACCCTAGGTTTAGCGGGTTGTGGTTCAGACAACGACAGAAACACTTACGTTCCTCCAGTTGAATCTGTTACTTCATCTGATGACGCTCAATTTAACGTAGAAATAACAGGTAAAGCTGTTAAAGGAGCCATGAAAGGTGCCGTTGTTAGCGTGATGACACTTGATGAAACAGGGCAAAGTGTTCCAGTTGCATTTAGATTAGAAGCATCAGCAGAAGCTGAAACGTTTACCGGCGAAGCAACTTCTCAAGATGCGGCAGATGCGGCAGTAGAAGCTAGTAAAATAGCAGGTAACCCAGATGCGCTAGTAACCGGCGATAATGGTAGCTACAGCATTTACCTTGAAGATGACTTTACAGGCCCTGTATATATTACAGTGACTACTGCTGAAGAAGGCGATGATAGCTTCTTACGTTGTGATGCTTACGTTGGTTGTGGAACTTACGATGATGCGCCAGAAGCAGATGACGTAAACGATGGCGATACTAACATTGAGTTTGGTGAATGGTACAAAACCGACCTAGAGCTTTCTGTTGTTAAATACGTTACTCCAGCAGAAGCTAACACATCAGGTGCGAGCGGCGCAGCTGGCGATGAAAACGTAGCACGATCGTTTAAAGCTAACGTAACTTTTTTGACTACATTGGTTGCTCAAGCTCTACTTGAAGCCGAAGGTGAAGTTGACGCTGATGCTATTGCATCAACAAGCTTAAACACAGTGATCCAAGTTTTAGGACCAGATGCAGCGGTATTATTATCAGCGCTTATTGGTGACTTATCAAATGGTGGTGCAGTAGATTTAAGTGATGTAGACGGTGAAGAAAGTCTTTCGCAAGGCGTGTTGATGATTGCGCAGCTGTCATCTTCGGTTCAAGGTTTACCATCAATTTCTGATGCTATAGCAAGCATTAAAGCCGGTATTGCAGCAGGCACTTTAAGTACCAGCGACATTGCAGCAACCTTACAAACAGCTGTTTCTAGCACTGCAAGCGTATTCGTGGCTATTGCAACGGGTGATGAAGGTGCTATTAAAGCGGCATTAGAGGCAGCCTATTTAGCAAATAACCCAGATGCGTCAGCTGAAGATATTGCTGCTTTCGCACAAAATTCTGCGGGTATTGCTGCTAAAGCAAAAGAAGCAAAAGATAATGCAGTTAAAAATGGCGCAGCAACTGATGCAGAGCTGGCAGAAATTGCTACTGTTGTACAAACAGTGCTAGATGAGCTGGGTTGTTCTGGTGATGAGTGTGTTGCAGGCGATGACTTTTTTGCAGATTTAGCGGTTGCGTTATCAGCGCAAATCAACACATCTTCTAGCGAACTTACTGAACTTCAAGAAGCGATAGATACTGCTGAAGAAATGCTTGCTGATATTCAAAAGATGAGAGATGCAGTGTCAGACGCAGCTTCTGCGATTGAATTTGCTAATGCTGTCGCAGCACTTGAAAATGAGGCTGAAGCAGCCAGTTTATCAACACTAGTAAATGTTTTATACGCAAAAGCACAAGACTATGTTAGCACCGCCACTTTACTTGTAGAGCAAAGCTCTGATTATCAAAGCATACTTGATTCTGCAACTGATTTACAAGATTCTGCTTTAGAAGAAGCAGAAAACGTAATTACATACGATGCAGCAATTGCACAGTTAGTGCTTGATGCAGAAGCTGCTATTACTGAGTACGAGATTGAAGTAGAAGCCACTAAAGAAATTGCTCTAAATACTGCAGATGTAGCAAATGAAAAGAAAACCGCTGCTAATACTGCAGAAGCTGCTTCAACAAGCGCACTTGCTGATGCGCAAGCTGCTGTTGACTCGGGTGACGATGCACAAGCAACGGTTACTTTAGTTGATGCTGCGGTAACTGCTGCATCTGATTTTTCTGCTGCTGTAGATGCGCTTGAGCTTGCGATTGAACAAGCACTAGAAGCTGCAACTGAATATGCAGACGCAGCAGTGACTGAAGCTGATATGGCTGAAGCCGCTGATTTAGTTGATGCTGCAGAAATGATGGCAGAAGCTGCTGTAATACAGGCTGAACTTGCAAACGAGCAACTTGTAACTGCGCTTAGCCTTCAAGCAGAAGCAGAGCTTGCGGTTGCAACGGCATCTGTTAAAGACACATCAGAATCCCTTTCTACAATGACAGTATTAACAAGTACCGGTGGTGATGCACTTTACAACACAGCCGAAGTGTTATTTGATGTATTTGAAGAGCTTGCCGATATGGGTAACTCTGGTGAAGGGACTTCAACAACGCATCCTGAATGGGCATACGAATACAGCTTAGATGATTTAACGCTAATGCTTACTAATGCGACGACCGGTAGCGAAATTACAGCGTCAGCAGCGTACCAAGATGATCAACTTGTTGTAGCTTGGGGCGGCATGCTAAATATCGAAAACGATGCTACTGTTGAGCTTGTTACAGGTGATGTAGCCGCAGATGCACTTGAAGAGTGTCAAGCATTTGCTGATGGTACAATTACTGACTCTACACAAATTGATTCGTGTTTAGTATTTACGTTTGACGGTGATGTGAGTGCAGATACCGTTGATGACGCTGAGCTTACGATGGCTCAAGCGTGGAATCGTGTTGAAATTATGGACGGCGACTCAGGCTTTATGGGTACTCTAAACCTAAGCGGCATGGAAGAGACAGACATGGCTATGCTAGAACTAGCAGGTATGTCTGGCGACTTAGACTTTAGCGTTATGTCTGAGGTGGATAGCAGTGGTGATGAAGACATGACCATGCTTGAAATTAAAGTTAACGGTGACGCAGCAATGGGTTACACGCTGTCTATGTCGGGTACTGAATCAGCTGGTTACATGGGCGATGTTAAAGCTATGTACGATGGCATGATGATGACCTTTGGTACAGCAACTAAAGTAACAAATGGTGTTTCAATTACTTACATTGACGATGAAGTAATTGAGTACACAGATGTGACTTTAATTGACTCATCTAACTAATACTTAAACTATAAAAGGGAAAAGCAGTGTGCTTTTCCCTTTTTTTATAGAAAGCGATTAAATTATGAAAAAAAAAATTCTCTTGTTAGGATTTTCAACTGCTCTACTTTCACCTCTAGCTTCTGCAAATAATCAATTTCAAATATTTACTCACTTTGACGCCGAAATTTACACTGAGGCACAGCCAGTACAAGCATTTGTAGATGATTTTGACGAGCCTATTAAGTCTGGCGACAGTGCATTTACTTATAATATTTTTGAGATTGGCGTGGGTTACAACAATTTTAAAGTTGGTTTGCAGAGCCGTTATGACTACGTACTTAATTTTGATCCCGATACTGCACTTTATACTTATTTAGAAAAAAACGATTTACCCTTTGAAGAGCGATTTTACACGTATCAGCTAAATGCTAAGCAAGTGACCTCTAATGGGGTGTTTGTTTCATACGATTTTAAATTTTTAGATAAAAACGCGCTAACTATTACACCAAAAGTGTCTGTTTTTGCCAGTACACATTTTCAAGATGCCTCAGTAGATGGGCGAGTGTTTAGTGACGATGTAGAAGGCAGCATTACTGCTGATTATAATTTTTCGAAAGATATTTTATTTAAAAAATTTACTCCCTCGCAAAACCCTGAAGGCCTAGGCTATAGCTTAGATATTTTTGCTGATTGGCAAGTAAATGACGATTTAAAAGTAGGGCTAAGTGTAAAAGATCTGCTTTATAAAACTGACTTTGATGATACAGGCGCGGTAAAAGGGCAAACAACAGAAATCCCTTTCAGTGAAGATGAAAGTGGTAATGTTACCTCTACGCCGACTGTTTCTCTTCAAACATCTGCTTTTGGTAATACCCAGTCGCACACACTTGATATGGAAATGCGTATTACCGCCTTTGCCGATTATCAAATCAACCGCCGATATTCAACGGCGCTTACAATCAAGCAATACGACGAAGATACATTTAGTCAGCTGAAAGGGCGTATTCATTTTTGGGATCATTGGAAGGTACAAGCTGGCTATGAAACAAAAAGTGAGGCGTTTTTAGTCGGTATTGAAAACGAGTACTTTGGTCTTAATTTACAAACCGACAGTTTAGACTTAGATAAAGCTTATTATGCGAATGTAAATTGGTACATGAACATTAAGTTTTAAGGAATGAAGATGTTAAAAAAACTTTTACCTTTGTCAGTTGCTCTAGCTCTTAGTGGCTGCGGTGGCTCTTCAAATGACAGTAGTGACGAAGCGGTTGAAATAAGCGTAGCATCTACCTCTACCGTAAATTTTTATGTACCTCAGTGGCAATCAGCCAAAGGTACCCTTAACCAATTAGACAGCCAAGGCAATGTGGTTGAGTCTGTCGCGGTCGAAAACATAAATACCGCCAGCGTGAGTGTATCGCCTCTTAATTTTTATACATTTGAATTTATACCTGACGATAGCGCCTTGCCATGCCCACGCTTTACAGGGTGCGGCAGAACGCTTCGCGGCGATGTAAACGATATAAACGAAAACCGTTTAATTGATTTTGAAGAGATAACTGGCGTTAATTTAAACTATGCCGCCCGTGCCTATGTTGCGCCAGGCGTTAATGAGGTGTTTTTCTCGCCATTGAGCACCGCAATTACGAATGCAAATGTTGACGCGACCCTTGCAAGTTTATCTGCGAGTCCTTTTTATCAGCTTACACATAGTAGCTTGAGTAATACACTAGAGGCAGAAATTGTGGCTAATGCATTTACCTATAGCGCTATCGTCGCTGGTGTGTCTGTTGAAGGATTTGATTTAGCCACTGCATTTGATGATTTTATCACCCAGCAGGATGATACAAGTGCTTGGCAAACTTACAGCAGTTTAGCTGATCAATACATCGCAGATAACCTTTACAGTGAACAAGGTAATGGTTTAATTCAAAGTGTAGCCGGGCAGGTTAAGCAAACTATTGCGAGTGTGGCTAGTTATACCAATTGGCAACAAAAAGTTGAAACTGAGCAAGCATTAGAGTCTCGCGAATTACTCGAAAATATAAGAGATGCGCTAGGTGTTATTCGCTTACAGGACACAACCTACGCTGATGATTTAGACGCGAAGCTTGAACAACTAGAAAGCGCACTTGATGATGATACGCAGCAAACTATTACTGTGCTTGCTGAGGTGATTAATGAGGTACTCATAAATTACTCTCCACTTGCAGAAGTATCTGCGAGCGAAGGGCAGTACACGTTACGTAATCTTGATATTAGCTATTCAACCTCACCCTACGAATGGCTAATTACCGGTACCTATGATGGCTTGCCAGTAAATATAGACATGTCTATCCCCACATTTAGAATAAGCGGTGTACTTGGTGATAAAATAGAAGGGGTAATGAGCGCTTCTGTTATTAATGGCGATACGCGCTTAGATGTTGATGTAAGTGAATTGCTGGTGGAATTTGATGGGGTAAGTGATCAAAGTGAATTATTACCCGATGCACAAACAGGCATTGCTAATATTACCACTGACGTAGTTATTGCTAAGCAATCAGGCGAGCTTACTGGTGAGATATCATTAGATCTAAATCGATTTGTTACTGCGTTTGCACAGGAAGTTACGTCTTTATCTGCCTTTGATTTTGCTGGCCAATATCAAAGTGATATTCAAACTACGCCTTTTCATATTACAGCATTAGAAGCTTCGCCACTGACGGGTGAGGAAAACGATGATTTAATGTTTGGCCTAGAACTGGCTCTGCCATTAGGTGGTGCGAGTGACTTTAGCTTAGCGTATGTAGGTGATGTTATTGATTTATCGCAGCTTACCAGTAGTGATGTATTTATTAGCGTAAAACAAAAAGCCTTAGATTTACGCATTAGAGAAGTAAATAGCAATATTAGTTTAACCGCAAAAGGTGAAAACGGTCGCTGGCTTGATGTAAAACAAGCTGGCAGCAACTACAGCGGTGGCTTGTACTTAGGCGATACAAAAATTGCGGATGTAACCGCAGTACGTGGTATTCCTGGGGTATTATTTCCTAATGGTGATTTTGAATCGTTATTTTAATAGCGGTTTAAACCTAAACTTAAGCCCAGCAAGTTGCACATACTTGCTGGGCTTTTTTATTACTCGTGCTTATATAATACCTAACTAAGCATATTGGCATAAGTTATAGTAGCTCAATTTCTACGGTTTCGTCTTTTGCAATATTGCCACTTTCTGCGGGCACCACAATAAGGCAGTTAGCGTGGCTAAGCGATGAGAGTACCCCCGAACCTTGCTTATTTATAGGCGTTACCAGTAGGTTATTGTTTTCATCGGTACTGGCAATACCACGTTGAAAGTCGGTACGGCCGGGGCGCTTTTTAATCAGCGCTGTGGTGGTTGCTTTTAAACGTAACTTAGCAGTATGTTCATTTCCTGAAAGCTTTGTAAGGGCTGGCTTTACAAGTCGCTCAAGCGTAACGGCTGCCGATACGGGGTTACCTGGTAAACCAAAAAAGTAGCTGTTAGGTAATTTACCAAAAGCAAAGGGTTTGCCAGGTTTCATGGCAATTTTCCAAAAATGGATATCGCCAATTTCATTTAATACTTCTTTAGTAAAATCGGCTTCGCCAACCGATACACCACCAGAGCTTATTACGGCATCGGCTTGCTCGTTTGCTTTTGAAAACGTATTTTTAATGAGCGTTTTATCATCGGCAATTATCCCCAAATCAATCACTTCTATATTGTTATCATTAAGCTCGCTTAATATAACAGCGCGATTACTTTCATAAATAGCACCTGCTGGAAGTGAATTGCCAGGCTCTATAAGTTCATCCCCTGTAGAAAAAACCGCGACCTTTAGTGTCTCATATACACTTACTTGGTTAATACCAATAGAGGCAAGTAAGCCTACATCGACTGCTTTTAGTTTTCTGCCTGCTTTAAAAACAACACTATTTTTTGCAATGTCTTCACCTGCAAAGCGCACATTATTATTGAGCTCAATATGACTTGTAAATGTTATTTTGTCGTTATCTACGCTGGCGTTTTCTTGCATAACTACCGCATTAGCGCCAGGGGGCAGGGCAGCGCCGGTCATAATTCTAACGCATTGCCCAGGTGTTAAGGTGTTTTTAAAGGTTTGCCCAGCAAATACACTGCCTACTTGCTGATAAGTTGTTAGCCCTTCGCTTAGGCAAAGTGCATAGCCATCCATTGCCGAATTATCGTGAGCAGGCACATTCATATTGGATTTAATATCGCTTGCTAAAACACGGCCAACACTGTGCATTATTGAAATGGTTTCTGCGGCTTTATCAACGTTAATAGCGCTTAGCATGTTACTAATTGCGGTTTCTACTGGTAATAAACCAGGTGCATTGCATACATCGTTCATATATATTGTTTTTTATAATGTGTCTGATTTTTAAAACAATACTTATAATGTTAAAGCTTTACAATACATGGTGTGGTTATTTGTTATTACTGTTAGTGGTATTTAGCAATCCTCTTAACGCAAAAGAAACGCTGCATATAGCCGTTGCGAGCAATTTTAAACCTGTGCTGCAAACGCTGGTAACTAACCCAGCCCTAAAAAATATTAATATTAAAATATCAGCTGCTTCTAGCGGCGTATTACACTCTCAAATTATGCACGGTGCACCGTACGATATTTTTTTATCAGCCGACGCTGCACGCCCACACGCACTTATCAAAGACGGCTTTGCACTCAAAAATAGCTTAACTACCTATGCGATAGGTTTATTAGCGCTGTGGCAGCCAAGCAACTCAGTTTTTAATAATAAATTAGCCATTGCTAATCCAAGGTTTTCGCCATATGGGCAATCATCGGCGCATTATGCTAAAAACTATATAAAAACACCGTATGAATTCGTGTATGCAAATAATATTACCCATGCGTTTCAATTTGTAGAAACAGGCAATGCCGCTAAAGGCTTGGTCGCGTTATCTACGTTAAAGTCGGCGTATCGCAAAACTAAAAATAAAAAATATTTAAATTACACGCTTATCGAACCTGAAAAATACCCTGAAATAACGCAGCAAGGCGTTATCATAAGCGCTACTAAGCATTTAACGGCAGCTAAAAAATTTATGGCTTTTTTAAATGACCCCTCAACCGCAAAAACATTATTAGAGCTTGGCTATAAAGCAAAGGAAAATGATGTTAGCAAGTGATGTAACAGCGCTGTGGCTTACAATTAAACTTGCCTTTATAACGGCTGCTATTTTGTTGATTATATGCATTCCGCTTGCATGGCAACTAGCCAGTTATAAAGGTAAGTTAAAGCCTATATTAGAAGCACTTATAGCAATGCCTTTGGTGCTGCCGCCTACGCTAATGGGCTTTTATTTATTGGTATTGTTTTCACCTACTCATGCATTTGGCCAGTTTTGGTTTTGGCTCACGGGTACGCAGCTCGCGTTTAGTTTTCAAGGGGTGGTTATTGGTTCGTTATTTTACTCTCTCCCTTTTGTGATGCAGCCGTTACTGGCGGGCTTTAAACAAATAAATACTACTTACAATCAAGCTGCTATTGCCTTAGGGATCAGTCCATTTAAGCGTTTTATGTATTTAACGTTACCGCTATTAAAGCCAAGCATAGGCAGTGCCTTTGCACTGGGCTTTGCCCATACATTGGGAGAATTTGGTTTAGTGCTAATGATTGGTGGCAATATACAAGGCGAAACCCAAGTGGTGTCTATTGCGTTGTACGACCATGTAGAGTCGCTTAATTATGGGGCAGCGCACCAATTGTCGTTGGTATTGCTAGCAATCTCGTTTGCGTGTTTAGTGTTGTTGTTTAAATTTAATAAAACCGTGATAAACGGAGCTGCTAATCGTGCTTAAAATACAATGCCATCAACGTTTGGACGATTTTGAATTACATGTTGATTTAGCTATAAATCAATTTGATATTTTAGGGGTGTTTGGCCCTTCGGGCTCGGGCAAATCGAGCTTATTACAGGCGATAGCAGGGCTTACTACGGCGCAAAATGTGTGTATAAATAATCATAATATTACCCATTTAAAGCCCGATAAACGCCTACTTACTTTACAGCTGCAGTCGTGCCCGTTATTTCCACATTTAAATGTGATGGGTAATTTACTGTTTACTCACAAGCATTGTAAAAATAAAAGTAACAACCTAACGCCTGATCAGGTAATTGATTTATTAGCACTAAACCCATTACTAAATCGTGATGTGTCGGGGCTTTCGGGCGGGGAGAGCCAGCGCGTAATTTTTGCAAGAACACTACTAAGTGGGCAATCTGTTGTTTTACTTGATGAGCCATTTAGCGCCTTAGATTGGTCAACGCGTTTTACTATGTTGGGGGCTATTCAACAACTTAATAAATCCCATGGTATTAAATTTATTATTGTCAGCCACTCTTTAAAAGAGCTACTTTATTGTAGTGATACATTACTTCATATAGCGAAAGGCAACGTGCTCCAGTGCGGTGCAACACAAGAAGTGGTGCAAAGTATTTATACAAATAAGAGCCAAACGCCACTTAGTATACTTAGTTATAGTAAGCCTGAATTTAATGATGCTTTTGGTCTTTACCAGCTTACTCTTAGTAATAGCCAACAGCATTTATATGCAGTGCCTTCGCTGGTAAAACAAAACCATAAGTTAATTATAGAAAGCAGCCAAATAACCTACAGCAAAGTAAAACCAATTAACGAGAGCAGTGCAAACGTGCTAATAGGTATGCTTGAAAATGCCCAGCAGCTTGATGAGCAATGGCTACTTACTGTTAATGTAGATACTCAATTACTGTATTGCGCGGTGTCTAAAAGGCAATGGCAGCAAAGTGCTGTAAGCCTAGGCGAGCAGATTTACTTGACAATAAATAACCTAGAAACGCTAAATTAGGCTCTAAAGAGCAGTCATGCATTTACAATGTACTAAATTAAGCACTGCAAACAGAGCAGTGCTTATTTTTAACAATGTTAAAACGGTTAAACTCCATACTTAAACCATCTACAAGTAATAGCTGCTCGGTGAGTTTACTAGGCAGTTCTGCAATAATTTTAAGTGCTTCAGTCGCTTGAATACTACCAATAAGCCCTACAATAGGGGAGAGTACGCCTGACTCTGAACAGCTTTGAGTTTGTTCGCCAAAGAGCTGTGACACACACCCGTAGCAATGGCTATTAGGCGCCATTGTAAAGCAAGCTACTTGTCCCTCTAACCTTATGGCAGAGCCCGAAACCAAGGGCGTACGGGTGTTATAGCAGGCGCTGTTGAGCAAATTACGTGTTGCTAAGTTATCAGTGCAGTCAATAACTACATCTACTTTGCTAAGTAATTGTTCAAGCTGCGAGTTTTCATTTAAAAATTCATCAATAGTGTGGATCTCTATTTCATCATTTAACTGAGTTAACTGTTTTTTTGCACTGTGGGTTTTTAAGCACCCAACATCACTTTGTTTATAGAGCACCTGCCTTTGCAAGTTAGTTGCATCAACCACATCGTTATCTACAAGCGTTAACGTACCTACGCCCGATGCCGCTAAGTACTGCGCAACTGGGCAGCCTAATCCACCTAACCCCACAATAAGAGCATGACTTTGCCATATTTTTTCTTGTCCATCTATATCTAGCTGAGGAAGCATAATATGGCGAGAATAGCGTAATTGCTGCTGATACGTTAAAGGGGGTTTTTGCATTAATGAGTTCTCATAATTTTTTTTAACAATACCAATTAGTTAAAACCTAGAGCAAGTAAAGCTTAAAAATTCTTTGCACTGTTTACGCCCAACAAAGCTGCTTAAATAGTGCAAAGCGAAATAAATATTAATTCCCAAAAATATAAGTAACTGAAAAACCTACCTATTAATTGTTGGCTTAGTAATTGCTGAAAGCGGTTAACGTTAATTTAACAATCGTCGCAGTGTTATTACTACCAAAGTCGTACTCACTGCTTAAAATAATAATCGTTACAAGGAAAAAAACATGCAACCGAGTTCTGGGTTTAATCTCATATCGTTTAGCGGAAAAATGAAAATACTACATTTAAGCTGGATGGTGTTTTTTATCTCTTTTTTTGTATGGTTTAACCATGCTCCATTATTAGGGGCAATAGCGGGCTCGCTAGGTATAACTATGGCACAGGTAAAAACGCTTCTCATTTTAAATGTGGCCTTAACCATTCCCGCGCGTGTTGTTGTTGGCATGCTGACAGATAAGTTTGGCCCGCGTATTGTTTATGCCGCTTTACTTATTTTATGTAGCATACCGTGTTTTATGTTTGCTATGGCAACCACGTTTGAGCAAGCCGCTATCGCGCGTTTTGCACTAGGCTTTATTGGTGCAGGCTTTGTAGTGGGCATTCGTATGGTGAGCGAGTGGTTCCCGGCTAATGAGCTTGGTACGGCAGAAGGTATTTATGGTGGCTGGGGTAATTTTGGCTCGGCTGCCGCTGCCATGTTACTACCTGTATTAGCGCTTATGTTTGGCGGCGACGATGGCTGGCGCTATGCCGTTGGTTTAACGGGCGTACTTAGCGTTATTTTTGGTGTTATCTGGTACATAAACGTAACCGATACACCAAAAGGGGGGACGTACTTTAAGCCTAAAAAAGTAGGCGCAATGGAAGTAACCAGTAAAGGTGACTTTGTATTATTGCTTATTATGAAATTACCTATGTATGGCGCACTGGCTTTACTTACTTGGAAGTTGTCTCCTACAGGCGCTAATTTAATTTCTGCCAATTTTGTTTTAGCCGTTTATGCATTCTTAGTGCTGTTATACGCCTACGAGGTATATAAAACCTTTGATATAAACGGACATATCTTTAAACAACCCGTGCCAGAATCGCACCGCTACGAATTTAAGCAAGTAGCTGTACTTAATATTTTATATTTTACCACCTTTGGCTCAGAGCTGGCCGTAGTATCTATGCTGCCATTATTTTTTATGGAAGTGTTTGGCCTCGATATGGTGTACGCAGGTTTACTGGCCTCTGCTTATGCGTTTATGAATTTAGCCTCGCGACCAGGTGGGGGTTGGATCTCAGATAGAATGGGTCGTCGTAAAACACTTATTGTTCTTACCTCAGGGTTAGCTGTTGGTTACTTTGTTATGGGCTTAGTTGACGCTAGCTGGCCACTTTGGCTTGCAGTAGCTGCTGCCATGGCGTGTTCGTTCTTTGTGCAAGCTGGTGAGGGGGCGGTTTTTGCTGCTGTGCCACTTATTAAACGCCGCTTAACAGGGCAAATTGCAGGTATGACAGGCGCTTACGGTAACGTAGGCGCGGTGGTGTATTTAACGGCGCTTTCATTAGTGGATTACCAAACTTTCTTTATGATTATTGCTGCCAGTGCATTGTTAGGATTAGGGGCGTTATTTTTCATGAAAGAGCCAGATGGGCACATGACAGAAGTAAACGAAGATGGCTCCGTTGAACTTATTTCAGTGACTTAAGGCAGCGTTAACCATGTTTGATGAAACCCAACACGCTCAAGTTCGTAATAATACGCTAGATGTTTCTTTTGGTGGGCACAGTGCCGCGGGCATAAAAGATGAAAATCAAGATGCGTTTGCTGCTTTAAATACTGAGCACGAACAACAAGAAACAAAAGGCGCTATTGCGTGCTTAGCGGATGGGTGTTCATCGGCTAAAAATGCCAAACAAGCATCGCAGCTCAGTGTTACTCATTTTATAAATGAGTATTTAAATACACCCGACAGCTGGGCGGTCAAAAAATCGGTTTCTAAGGTTTTAGCTAGCTTAAATCAGTGGTTATATTCGCAATCAGTCAACTATAACCACTTAGGGCAACGCCAAGCTGATTGGATGACCACCTTTACGGCGCTTATATTAAAATCAGCTACGGGGTATATATTTCATTTAGGCGATACTCGCATTACGCGTTTACGCGATAATCAAATGGAAGCGATAACGCGGGATCATAAAGTAAATGATACGCTCACTCGTGCTTTAGGCGCGCAGTCACATCAAGAAATTGATGTTTACGAAGTTGACCTAAAAGCCGGTGATATTTACATACTGACTTGCGATGGTGTGCATGATGTATTGCCCTATAGTGAAATTGCCAACGAAATAAACGCCCATAACAACTTAGAGCAGGCAGCAAAGGCCATTACCTCACGCGCTATAGCACAAGGCAGTGATGATAATGTGAGTTGTTTATTAGTGAAGGTAAATAGCATTGCACAGCAAAATCTAGATGAGCTTTATCAATCGTTAACGCAGCGCAAAATACCACCCGCATTAGAGGTTGGCCAAATAATTGATGGATATACGGTTATTCGTAAAATCAACGAAAGCAGCCGATCGCACATTTATTTGGTACAGCAAGCACCTGATGCACCGCCCGTTGTATTAAAGGCACCCTCGGTTAATTTTGAAGACGATATACACTACCTTCAAGGCTTTATACGCGAAGGGTGGGTAGGGCAACGTATTAATCATCCTAATGTAATGAAGGTTTTAAATACGCAATCGCAAAGCCGATTTTTATATCATATTTGCGAGTACATGGACGGACAAACCCTCAGTGACTATAAGCACGACGTCCCTTATTTAGAAATAGCGCAAGTGCGCAGTATTGTAGAGCAAATAGTGCATGCGCTAAGGGCTTTTCAGCGATTAGATATGGTACATCGTGATTTAAAGCTCGATAACGTGATGATAGATGCTCACGGTAAAGTTACGTTAATTGATTACGGTACTGTAAGTGTTGCGGCTATGGATGAGTCGGTTAAGCAAATAGCCGATGACTGCCCGCAGGGGACTATAGATTATACGGCTCCTGAAACACTTATTTCGCTGCATGCCGATTTTAAAAGCGATATGTTTTCGCTTGGGGTGATTGCTTATGAGTTATTGTGCTCGAAGCTGCCTTATAAAACATTACCGGCAAGTCATACCCCTAATGATTACAGCCACTGGCAATACACAAGTATTCGCAAGTACCGAGCCGATATACCCTTTTGGTTAGATCAGGCTTTAATGAAAGCACTTGCGCCAAAACCAGCGCTCAGATACCACGCATTTTCTGAGTTTTTAACAGATATTAGTAAACCTAATCCACATTTACAGAGCTCAGCCAACAAAATTTCAATAATGAAACGCGATCCAGTATTACTCTGGAAGAGCATTTCGCTGTGTTTATTTATCATTTTATTGTGCGTGCTCATAATTAAAAACTAAGAGACCAACATGTTAAATTATAAAAATAACTTACCTATTATTTTAATGATAGGGTGCATTGCTGCGCCTTCTATTAGTGTTGCAGCGCAAACCGACCTTAATTTTAGGCTGCGTTATGAAAGTGCAGAGCAAGATAACGCACTAAAAGATGCCAGTAGCTTAACGCTGCGTACTCGCCTTACTCATAAAACGGATGAAATGAATGGCTTTTCTGCTTTATTAGAGGTCGAAGATAGCCGAAGCCTATTAGGTGTAGACGATTACAACAATACGCTGGGTAAAAATACAAATTACTCAGTAATAGCCGACCCTGAAACCACAGAGATAGATCAGGCTTTTGTTAAATACGCAAAAGATGCTTTATCAATTAAAGTAGGTAGGCAAGTAATAGCACTCGATGGACAGCGCTTCGTAGGCCACGTTGGCTTTAGGCAAGACAGGCAAACCTTTGATGCTGCAACAGTAAATTACACCTTTAATGATATTAACTTGCACTATAGCTACATAAGTAAGCGCAACCGTATATTTGCTGATAGCAAAGATATTGATGCATCCGATCACCTTATCAATGCAAGCTTTAAAACAAGCCTAGGTAAGGTGGTTTTATACAGCTATTTATTAAGTGACGACGCAATAGATAATGACAGCTTAGATACCTATGGTGTTTCTTTTAATGGTAATAAAACGCTCAGCGATATTAAATTTTACTATAAAGCACAGTACGCCACGCAATCAGCATCAACGAGTATGAGTGATTTTTACGCTGATTACTATGCGTTTGAAGGCGGTATTGATTTAGGCGGTTTAAGCATTGAAACCGTTACTTTAAAAGCCGGTATTGAGTCACTGGGCTCTGATAACGGCGATTATGGTTTTGCCACGCCGCTTGCCACAATGCATAAATTTAATGGCTGGGCCGATACGTTTTTAGCAACCCCAGCACAAGGGCTTGATGACACTTATGTAAGTTTAAATGGTAAAGCTTACGGCGGTAAATGGCTGTTTGCGTATCACAGCTTTGATGCCAACGATAGCGCCAATGGCGTTGATGATTTAGGCACAGAGCTAAACGTATAATACGTAAAGCCTATTAATAAAACCTATGCCGTAGGCGCAAAATATGCTGATTATTCAGCAGGTGATAGCGCTGCAGGCAAAGTTGATACCCAAAAACTGTGGGTATGGGTAAGCGCTAAATTTTAAGTATTTAACCTAAACCCTCGTTATTTAGTTTAAAGCGTTACAAGTTGGTGCAATAGCGCCAGCTTGTGGTGCTTTCACTTCTTTTTTACTGTGTTAACTAAGTTAAGTTATTGAAATTTAATGCTTATATATCTGGCTTGCATATTGCTATAACCAACACATAATAAATTATACATTTAAAGTACCCATCTAAAGTTAAGTGTATTTTAAATCAAACAGGTGATTTAATGCCAAGCAAGCAGCGTGTTGTAGTTGTCGGAAATGGAATGGTTGGCCATCATTTTGTACAACAGCTAGTATCACAACAAGGTGATACTCAAAATATGGAGATTACCGTACTCAGCGGTGAAGACCGACTCGCTTATGACCGCGTGCAGCTTTCGTCTTTTTTTAAAGGTAAAACCGAAGACGATTTAGCACTTACCTGCAGTAAAACCTATCAAGATTGGCAAGTGTGCTTTCATACTGATTCTAAAGTGGTTGATATAAACCGCGATGCAAAAACAGTCACTACTGCAAAAGGCAAAACATTTGAATACGACAAGTTAATATTGGCTACCGGTTCATTTGCATTTGTACCCCCCATTCCAGGTAAAGACCGTGAGCATTGCCTAGTTTACAGAACCATTAACGATTTACACGCCATAAAAAATTCTGCACAGGCCAGCAAAGTGGGCGTAGTAATTGGCGGCGGTTTATTAGGGCTAGAAGCTGCCAACGCATTAAAGCAGCTTGGCTTGCAAACCCATGTAATAGAATTTGCACCACAACTTATGGGCGTACAAATAGATGGTGCTGGTGGTCGATTGCTTAAAAATAAAATTACCGAGCTGGGCGTTACAGTGCATACATCAGTGGCGACAGAGCAAATTATAGAGGGTGAAAACAGCCGTTATAAAATGTGCTTTAAAGGGGGGCAAACCCTAGAAACAGACATGATTGTATTTTCGGCCGGTATTCGCCCATACGATAACCTAGCTCGTGAGTTTAATTTAGAAATAGGTGAGCGCGGCGGCATCGTAATAAACAACCATTGCCAAACGAGTGATAAAAACATATACGCCATAGGCGAATGCGCCCTTTGGAATAACTTTATTTTTGGCCTTGTAGCACCGGGCTACGCTATGGCAAAAGTAGCGGCGGGGCATGTTTTACAACAGCTGTTTTCAAACAAAGCTTTACACACTACCTCTAACAATTTCTCAAATAGTGCTGATGAATTTAGCGGTGCCGATATGAGCACCAAGCTTAAATTAATGGGTGTTGAAGTAGGCTCAATTGGTGATGCTCATGCACGCAGTGAAGGCGCAATTAGCTATTACTTTGAAGATCAACTAAGCGGTATTTACAAAAAAGTAGTCACTAATGAGCAAGGCAATAAGCTCATAGGTGCTGTACTGGTTGGCGATACCAGTGATTACGATAATTTATTGCAGTATCACTTAAATGGCATTGAGCTTAGTGTGCCCGCAGAGTCATTAATAATGCCGCTTGCAGGTGACGCGGGCGAGCTAAACGCTGATGATTTACCAAGTGATGCCATTATTTGTGCGTGCCATAAAGTGACAAAACACACTATTGAACAAGCGGTTATACAAGGTTGTAGCGACTTAAATAAAGTGCAGCAAGCCACTAAAGCAAGTACGGGTTGTGGAGGCTGTGAAAAACTAGTGCAAAGCGTTATTAGCAGTGCACTTAATAATAAAATAGCCACGCTAACTCCAGTAGATGAGCCTGTATCACAGAGCGCTTAACGCAAATAATAAGAGAGCAGTATGGAAACATTAAACACATGTTCAAACACACCTTTGCTTAAACAAACCACCTGCGCTTATTGTGGTGTAGGCTGTGGGGTTGATATTTCATTATTAAATAATACCCCAACAAAACTTGAAGGCACGCGCGAGCACCCCGCTAATTTTGGCCGCTTGTGTGTTAAAGGCACGCACTTGCTTGACACCACAGGCAGTGATAACCGCTTAACATCGCCCCTTATTGATAACGAACCCGCCAGCTGGGATACGGCAACTGATTACGTTGCCAACAAATTTAACGCCATTATTAAAGAGCATGGACCGGAGTCGGTTGCGTTTTATGTATCGGGGCAGTTACTTACTGAAGATTACTACGTTGCCAATAAATTAATGAAAGGCTACATAGGCTCAGGCAATATAGATACAAACTCAAGGCTTTGTATGTCATCGGCGGTTGCCGGTTATAAACGTGCGTTTGGTGAGGACGTAGTACCATGTACCTACGAAGATTTAGAGCAAACTGAGCTACTTATTTTAATTGGCTCAAATGCAGCATGGACACATCCGGTGCTTTACCAGCGTATGGAGCGCGCAAAAAAGCTTAATCCAAACATGAAAGTAGTGGTTATCGACCCGCGAAAAACCGATACAGCCGAACTTGCCGATATCTTTTTAAATATAAAACCAGGCAGCGACGGCGCACTTTATAACGGCTTACTTACTTATTTAAGTGAACATAACTATTTAGATACGCAATTTATAAACGCGCATACAAACGGCTTTGAAACAGCGCTTGCAGAGGCTAAAAAGTGGAGTGTAAAAGCGGTCAGTGATTTTTGTGATATCGACGCGCAGCTAGTCAGTGACTTTTACGCCTTATTTGCACAAAGCCCAACCGCCATTAGTTTTTATTCAATGGGTATTAACCAATCAAGCTCAGGGGTTGATAAGTGTAATGCCATTATAAATGCGCATTTAGCGTCGGGCAAATTGCTAAAACCTGGATGTGGCCCGTTTTCAATAACGGGGCAGCCTAATGCTATGGGTGGGCGTGAAGTAGGGGGCTTGGCAAATCAATTAGCAGCACATTTAAGCATTGAAAACGACGCGCACCAACAGTTAGTGCAGCGTTTTTGGCAATCGCCAACAATAGCTAAAAAAGCAGGGTGTAATGCGATTGATATGTTTGATGAAATCGCCAAAGGGAAAATAAAAGCTATTTGGGTAATGGCAACCAACCCGATGGTGAGCCTACCTAATAACGCAGCCATACAAAATGCACTTGAGCAATGTGAGCTGGTGGTTGTGTCTGACTGTATTGCTAAAAGTGATACGCTAAAATTTGCTGATGTGGCGTTCCCATCAACCGGATGGGGCGAAAAAAACGGCACAGTGACTAATTCAGAACGAAGAATATCGAGGCAGCGCCCGCTAGTTGAGCCATTTTCGGGTGCTAAAAACGATTGGCAAATAATGTGTTTAGTTGCTCAAAAAATGGGTTTTGAAGGATTTGATTTTACAGACCCCAGTGGCATTTTTGAAGAATGGGCACAACTGACTGATTTTGAAAATAATGGTGAGAGGCTATTAAATTTATCAGCCTTAGTGGGGCTTTCACAGCAGCAATACGATAACTTAAAACCGGTTATGTGGCCGGTACTAAAAAATGAGCCATATAAAAACGGGCAGGTTTTTGTTAATAATCAATTTAGCACCGCAGATAAAAAAGCCCGCTTTATTCCTATAACGCCCAAACTTCCTGTGCAACAAACCTCAAGCGATTACCCTTTTGTAATAAACTCAGGGCGAATACGCGATCAGTGGCATACAATGAGTCGCACCGGAAAAAGTACCGCGCTTTCTACTCATATAACGCGCCCATATATTGAAATAAACCCCATAGATGCCTGCAAATTAAACATAAAAGCAAACGATTTAATAACTGCCAATGCTAAAACTGGGCAAGTGACGGCTCATGCAAAAGTAACGGATGCTGTACGTAAAGGCGAATGTTTTATGCCTATTCACTGGAACAAGCAATTTGCCTCATCCGCTACGGTAAGTGGGCTCTATCAATCGGTTGTTGACCCTATTTCGGGCCAAGCTGAGTGTAAGCATGGTGCTGTTGATTTAGTTAAAGCGCAGTTTGCTCAGTACATGCAAGTTTTTAGCAAAACAGAGCTTAAAATAACCAGTGATTTTTGGCTTAAAGCTAACGCAAGTAATTGTGTTAGCTACCAGTTAGCGTTAAATGAGCCGCAAAATGATTTGCTTTATTATTGCCAAACACTGACCGGGTTACAAGGGCAGTGGTCGGCAATGGGCAGTGCAAAAGCAATGCATATTCAATGTATTCAAAACCAGCAGTTAGTGTTTGTTGCGGTTATTTCGTTAGCTCAAAAAGACATATCACTTGAGTGGATAAATCATTTATTTGCAGAGCCTTTAATAACCTTTAGCCAATTACAGTCATTGTTGTATGCCACGCCTGATGAAGAGTTTACCCAAGGCGCGCAAGTATGTAGTTGCTTTAAAGTACGTGAGCAACCCATTATAAACGCCATTAAAAGTGGTGAAAATACAGTAGAACAATTGGGGTCTAAACTAAAATGCGGCACTAACTGTGGGTCGTGTAAAACCCAGTTAAGCCAATTAATAAAGCAGCATACTACGCAAAACGCTAAGAGTATTGATGTTGCAGTTGAAATGTAAATAAACAAGGAAGCATATGCTTAATGATCAATTTGGTCGGCAGTTTAACTATTTGCGCCTCTCAATTACCGATGTGTGTAATTTTAGTTGCACCTATTGTTTACCAAACGGGTATCAGTGCGATACCCCGCGTAACTTTTTAAATAAAAACGAAATAAACACCTTAGTAAATGCATTTGCTTCACTTGGCACAAAAAAAGTGCGCATTACGGGCGGTGAGCCGTGTTTACGCAGTGACGTAACCGACATTATAAAGCAATGTAAAAACACCCCAGGCATAGAAAAAGTCGCCATAACAACCAATGGTTTTAACTTATTTAATAAAATTGATGAGTTTTACAGCGCTGGCCTAGATGCGCTAAACATTAGTATAGATAGCTTAAACCCGAGCATGTTTAAATTAATTACAGGACACGACAAGCTAGCCCATATTTTAAAAGGGATAGACCGGGCAATTGAACTGGGTATAAAAGATATAAAAATAAATGCAGTGCTGGCTAAGCAATTTAATAAAAACCAATTAAATGATTTTTTAGACTGGGTAAAACATAAAAAAGTAACGGTACGCTTTATTGAATTAATGGAAACAGGTAATGGTGCCACCTTTTTTGAACAAAATCATTTAAGCGGGCAAAGTGTTAAAACGCAGCTTTTAGCACAAGGTTGGTTACAGGTAGTAAGAGGTAAATTAAACGGCCCTGCAGAGGAGTTTTGTCATCCCGATTTTGAGGGGCGCATTGGCTTAATTATGCCCTACAGTAAAGATTTTTGTAAAAGCTGTAACCGATTAAGAGTATCGTCATTAGGCAAATTACATTTGTGCTTGTTTGCCGAGCAAGGTATAGACTTACGCCCGCATTTAAATGCGCAAGATATGCCAGCCACTGTAAACGCGATTCAAGCGGCAATGGGCAATAAAACCATTAGCCATGAGCTTGATAAGCGCTTAGCGGGCGCCACAACCCATTTAGCTATGTTGGGCGGCTAAAATGAGCAATAAAGCCGTGTTTACAGGAGTTGTACTCGCTGGTGGGCAATCATCCAGAATGGGCAGCGATAAAGCCAATCTCATTTTAAAAAATAAAACCTTACTGCAAAATGCATGTGAGTTATTAACAGCAGCAGGAGCAAGTGATGTTCTTATAAGCCGTAATGTACAAAGTGCTACTGCGCAATACATACCTGATATATACCCAGGCTCTGGCCCACTTGGCGGGATTTATTCAACTTTAATGGCGACAGAGCAAGATATACTTATCACCGCTGTTGATATGCCGTTGCTTACTTTCACGTTATTATCGCAAATTGTATCTGCAGCAAGCGATAATCCCCACTTTCAAACAAATCAGCCACAAATACATGCGTGGCACTTTGAAAATGAACCGTTACCCCTGTATATTCGTAACACCCAAAGCGTTAAACGTCATTTAAAACAATTACTCATAAACGCAAATAGTCATAAGTCAATTAAACAGTTTACCCGTAGTATTGGTGTGCAAACGCTAAAATGTAATAAAGCGCACGCACTTGTTAATACCAATACACCGGCGCAATTTAAAGCTGTTAACGAGCAATTTGACCAACACAAACCTAATTTACTGAGAAGAACCCTATGAGCCACACAACTGAGTCACAAATCGCATTAAACATTGCCGTAATGACAGTAAGCGATACACGCGATGAAATTACGGATACTTCAGGCCATTATTTAATTAAAGCCCTTACTGAAACAGGCCATCACTTAGCTGATAAAGACATAGTTAAAGATGATGTTTACCAAATGCGAGCAGTTGCATCGCAGTGGATTGCCGATGACACCATTCACGCCATTTTAGTAACCGGTGGTACGGGCTTTACCGAGCGCGACTCAACACCGGAGGCATTTGCACCGCTGTTTGATAAAAGTGTAGATGGATTTGGCGAGCTATTTAGACATATTTCGTACGGCGAAATTGGTAACTCAACTATTCAATCGCGTGCGTTGGCGGGCCTTGCCAATAACACCGTTATTTTTTGTATGCCTGGCTCTACGGGCGCATGTAAAACAGCCTGGACAGGAATTATAAAAGATCAGTTAGACTCAATGCACAAGCCATGTAACTTTGCCCCGCATATTACTATTGGTAAAAAATGCGAATCGCGAGAGCAATAATATGCTGAGCCACGTAGACGAAAATGGCCAAGCAAACATGGTTGATGTATCGCTAAAAGAGGTCACTCTGCGCGATGCATCTGCCGAGGCCTACATTAAAATGAGCAAACAAGCTTTTGAGCAAGTGTTGCTTAATCAAAATAAAAAAGGTGACGTGCTAGGCGTTGCCCGTATTGCGGGTATTCAGGGCGCTAAAAAATGCGCCGATTTAATTCCGCTTTGTCACCCGCTGGCACTGAGTAAAGTAGCCGTTGATTTTGAACTTGATGAAGCAAATAGCCAAATTAAAGTTACTAGCTACTGTAAATTGGCGGGCAAAACGGGCGTTGAAATGGAAGCACTCACCGCTGTATCTGTGGCGACCCTTACACTATTTGATATGTGTAAAGCCGCCGATCCGCTTATGGAAATACACGGTATGCGTGTAACGCAAAAAGCAGGAGGCAAGCATGGCAGCTGGCAGCGAGACTAATTTAAATGATACTGATGCAGGGCATGTAAACGTACTGTTTTTTGGCCAACTTAAAGAGCGCCTAAAGTGCGATAAGTTAACCGTTGAGATAGCGACCCCCCTTAGCATTAAAGCGTTTAAACACATGCTGGTTGAGCAAAACCCACATTGGCAGGCATGGCTTGAAGAGCGTGATGTATTGTGTGCGCTTAATCAAACTATGTCATCAAGCGATGAGCTTGTAAAAGCAGGGGATGAACTTGCTTTTTTTCCACCCGTTACAGGTGGCTAATGAGTATAAGCATTAACGTACAAACGCACGATTTTTCAGTAGGTGAGCAACACAATGCACTTTGCAGTAATAGCAAAAGTGATGGTGCCGTAGTTACTTTTACAGGGCTTGTACGAGAATTTAGTAGCGGCGATAACGTAATCGCCCTTGAGCTTGAACACTACCCAGGGATGACTGAGCAACTACTGCAATCTATAGCCGAGCAGGCGCAAACACGCTGGCAACTTGCTCGCATAAGCATTATTCATCGAGTCGGTTATTTAGCCCTTGGTGAGCAAATTGTATTTGTTGGCGTAACCAGCCGCCACCGCCAAGCCGCCTTTGAAGGCGCACAATTTATAATGGATTACTTAAAAAACCACGCTACGTTTTGGAAAAAAGAGCATTTTAAAGACTCCTCAAACTGGGTTGAGTTTAAACAAAGCGACAAGCAAGCATTAAACAAGTGGGAAAAGTAGGCCTGTGTAAGCCTATTTAAATGCGTTTATAAAATATTAATGAAAAAGCTTATCTCAAAAAGAGAATCAATAGAGTCAGCTTACCTATGGGTAGCGGCTCTACTTATTTTTATAATTATGTTAGAGCTATTAACTGGCTGGTCAGTGGGGTCCAAAAGCTCACCGAGTCAATCTTTAAACATTAATCCGGAACAGTTTTGGTTTGAAATAAAACTTCACTGCAGCTTAGTTTCTTGGGCAATTTTTAGAGCTTTTATTACATTCCCACTTTTTAGAGCGACTTACAATGGCATGCTTCGCTTTAGAGAAAAACACAAAACCGTAGCAAATATCCTTTTCTATGTACTCACCCCTGTATTTGTAGTGTTTCTCATTTTAACTTTGTTATATATTTTTGACTTATAATCTTACTTTGTTGATCTTCAAGGATGAATGATGAAAATTTACGAACTCTTACTTTTAGCTATAATCAAAGGTTTAAGATGAAAATAATCTCTACCAATATCTCTAAAATAAAAACGGTTGAGCATAACGGCAAGAAGGTTAAAACGGGCATATTTAAAACGCCAACCAATGAGCCGGTTGTTATTGAAAAGCTAAATATAATAGGAGATGAGCAAGCCGATTTAGTCAATCATGGCGGGGTGGATAAAGCGGTTTATGCGTTTTCGCACAATCATTATGATTATTGGAAGCGCCCCCTTAAAAATGATGATTTAGCAGTTGGTGCCTTTGGCGAAAACTTCACAATTTCAGGGCTTGATGAGCAAAATATTCATATAGGCGATCGTATTCGTATAGGTACTGCACTGCTTGAAGTAAGCCAGCCCCGTGTGCCGTGCTTTAAATTGGCTATTGCACTTAATAATAAACAAAGCCTAAAATTGTTTACTCAGTATTACCACACGGGTGTTTATTTTAGAGTGCTTGAACAAGGTGTTGCTAAAACGGGCGATGCCGTGACTTTTGAACATAAAGCTGAGCATAACATTTCGGTTAAAACGTTGTTTCAGGCCTTTTTTGATAAACAATACCCAGATTATGAAAACGTATTATTAGCAGCACTTGAACTACCCGAGCTTGCACTTGAGTGGCAAACTAAAATCAAAAAGAAATTGGGTAGTTAAAAGAGCGTTATTAAAGCTGTATTACGCTTAATAAAAGCTTACTTTTAGCTGTATTATTTAGTTTGTTAAGTGAGCAACCGCTGATATGTATTTGCACACCAATTTGCTTAATGTGTCGTATTTCTGTTTGTTATTTACCGGCTTACTAAAATCGCTACTTACCGCCACTGCGCATGCCCCCGCTGCAAACCAATGTGTTAGGTTGTCTAAATTAATGCCGCCTACGGGCATTAATGGCACATCAGAAAAAGGCCCCGTTAGCGCTTTAAAGTAATTAATCCCCATACTGCCTGCCGGAAAAACTTTAATAATATCGGCGTTATGCTCTATTGCATTGGCAACATCGGTAGGAGTGAGTGCGCCCATTAACACAGGTAAACCATGGCGGTGAGCAAGCTCTACCACGGCTTGATTAGTATTTGGTGTAACTATAAATTGCGCACCGGCATCAATCGCTTGTTGCGCAAGGGCGGTGTTAATTATTGTGCCAGCGCCAATGAGTGTATTTTTATAAGCAGCGCGTGCTTTTGCTATTTCTTGCTCAAAGCCAGGTGTATTTGAGGTGATTTCTAGCGCGTTAATGCCTGCATTAACTAAGCAATTAATTAAAGGGGCTACATCGCTTTGTTGCTTTAAGCGAAGTATAGCAACTAACTTATGTTGCTTAATTTGGTTGCTTATTTTTATTCTGTTGGCATTTAAAATTTGGCTCATAATGTCACTTCACTTTATTTAATACAGAGTCACACGTGTAACAGCAATCGGCAATAATACTTAATTATTTTGGTGCTAAACGCGTTAAAAAGCTCTTACTTTGATCATTTTGAATAACTAAATAGCGAATTTTTTGTCTAGTTATCAACACGCTTTTGCACCCTCAAAATAGCACACTTAACTAAACGAATTGGTATAAACGTTTTTTTCTCATAAAAAAACCGCTGATATTTCAGCGGTTTTTTATAAGTAATAAATTACATTACACGCATGCCTCGCTCTGAGCCATCGTCTGGGTTAAGAATGTAAATTTCTTTACCGCCAGGGCCTGCAGCTAATACCATACCCTCTGACATACCAAAGCGCATTTTACGAGGTTTAAGGTTTGCAACCATTACAGTCAGTTTGCCTTCAATGTCTTCTGGTGCGTAAGCCGATTTAATACCAGCAAACACTTGGCGTGTTTCACCGCCTAAATCCAGCGTAAGTTTAAGTAGCTTATCGGCGCCTTCAACATGCTCTGCTTTAGCAATTTTAGCAACGCGTAAGTCTACTTTTGCAAAGTCATCAAATTCAATTTCATCCGCAATTGGCTCTTTTGCAAGTGGGCTATTAGGGTCAATTGTTACTTTTGATTCTAGGCTTTCTTTTGATTCTTCAACCATTTTGTTCACTTTATCCATTTCTACACGTTGCATGAGCGGCTTAAATTTATTGATAGGGTGTGCAACAAGTGCATTTTGAACGCCATCCCATGCTAAGTCGTCATTTAAAAAGGCTTCTACGTTTGCAGCCATACCTGGTAATACAGGTTTTAAATAGGTAATTAAAACACGGAACAAGTTAAGGCCAAGCGAGCACACTTCGTGCGCTTCTTGCTGTTTTGCTTCATCTTTAATGAGTACCCATGGCGCTGCGGCATCAATAAATTGGTTTGCTTTATCGGCTAGGGCCATAATTTCACGAATCGCGCGGCTGTATTCACGGTTTTCATAGTGGGCAGTAATGCTCGGTGCAGCAGCTTGAAATTCTTCAAGTAGTTCTGGCTGCATAATTGTGCTACTTAATTTACCGTCAAACTTTTTAGTAATAAAGCCTGCACAGCGGCTTGCTATGTTTACTACTTTACCTACTAGGTCTGAATTTACACGTTGTGCAAAGTCTTCTAGGTTTAAATCGAGGTCAATAATACCGCTGTTTAATTTAGCTGCGTAGTAATAACGTAAGTACTCTGGGTCTAGGTTATCAAGGTAAGTACGTGCTTTTATAAACGTACCCTTTGATTTAGACATTTTCTCGCCATTGACGGTTACAAAGCCATGTGCAAACACGTTAGTTGGCTTTCTAAAATTAGCGCCCTCTAGCATGGCTGGCCAAAATAAGCTGTGGAAGTAAATAATGTCTTTACCAATAAAGTGATAAAGCTCAGCATCAGAACCTTCAGCCCAAAATGCATCAAAGTCGAGGCCTTTTTCGTCACATAGGTTTTTAAAGCTTGCCATGTAGCCAATTGGCGCATCTAGCCATACGTAAAAGTATTTGCCCGGTGCATTTGGAATTTCGAAACCAAAGTAAGGCGCATCGCGGCTAATATCCCACTGTTGCAGGCCATCGGTAAACCACTCATCTAACTTATTCGCCATTTCTTGCTGAATAGAGCCAGAGTGTAGCCACTCTTTAAGCATGCCTTCAAATGCTGGCAGGTCAAAAAAGTAATGCTCTGAATCTTTTAAAATTGGCTCTGCACCTGACATTACCGAGCGCGGGTTTATTAATTCGGTTGGGCTGTAAGTTGCGCCACACGAGTCACAGCTATCGCCATTTTGGTTTTCAGACTTACACGTTGGGCAAGTGCCTGTTACAAAGCGATCTGGTAAAAATATGCCTTTTTCAGGGTCGAATAACTGTGAAATAGTGTGCTTTTTAATATGACCCGCATCATTAAGGCGGTTATAAATAAGCTCACTCAGCTCTTTATTTTCTGAGCTGTGGGTGCTGTGGTATTTATCAAACTTAATGTTAAAGTCGGCAAAGTCGCGCTGGCGTTCAATGCTTACATTTTTAACCATTTCTTCAGGCGTGATCCCTTGCTTTTGCGCATTAAGCATAATTGGCGTGCCGTGAGCATCGTCGGCGCAAACATAATAAGCTTCGTGGCCTTGTAGCTTTTGAAAACGTGACCAAATATCAGTTTGAATATATTCCAATAAATGGCCTAAGTGAGTAGGGCCATTTGCATAAGGTAATGCGCTGGTAATGAGGATCTTTCGCTGCGTCATAATCATTCCGAATTGAGGATAAACCACCATGTTTACTACAAAAAAGGCGGTTATCATTAATTTATCCATAAGCTTTGGACTAACGGTACGCGCAGCTTATGGATTTTTGTTAATTGACTGGTGTTAATGCCCTGAATGTTACATAATTCTGTGGCACTTTTCATCAAAGAAACGCTATTTAATTGCTATGTTTGGACTGTCGAAACTATTCTCCTCTAAATCGGTGCAAAAACAACCGATTATTACTGCCTTAGCGGCGTATCGAAGCGCGGCATTTGCCGTAGGTATTGATGAAAGTTTTATTGATACCATTTCGCAAAATGACGATAAATCAATACACATTAAAATAACGCTACCATTTGCGGCTCAATCAGAAATGCCGTTAGTTGAGCAGCACGTAAGTGAAAGTATAAATACACCGGTTACCATAGACTCTGTGGTGACTATAAAAGAGCCTGCAAAATTTAAAGCCATTAAACACATTGTGCTGATTGCCTCAGGTAAAGGGGGGGTAGGAAAATCCACGACCGCTGTTAATTTAGCTGGGGCGCTTAAAAGCGAAGGCGCAAAAGTAGGGATTTTAGATGCTGATATTTATGGGCCATCTATTCCTATGCTTTTAGGGCTTGTGGGTGCAGAGCCACAAACCAAAGATAACAAACTACTACAGCCATTTGATGCCAACGGCATTAAAGCGCAATCAATCGGCTTTTTAGTGCCAAGTGATGACGCAACGGTCTGGCGAGGCCCAATGGCATCGGGAGCGCTCAACCAATTATTAAACGAAACTGATTGGGGCGAACTTGATTACTTAATTGTTGATATGCCACCGGGTACGGGCGATATACAGCTAACAATGAGCCAAAAAGTGCCTGCCAGCGGCACTGTTATTGTGACTACGCCACAAGATTTAGCCCTTGCCGATGCGCAAAAAGGCATTGCAATGTTTAATAAAGTTAACGTACCTGTGCTTGGGCTTATAGAAAATATGAGTCACTACATTTGTAGCCACTGCGGTGAAGCCAACCATGTATTTGGCAAAGATGGCGCAGAAAAACTTGCCCATAAACACGGTGTACCAGTGTTAAGCCATATTCCACTTGCCATAGATATTCGTGAATACTCAGAGCAAGGTAAATTAATCGCCAGCGATACCAGCGCGGCTATTAGCAACACATACAGCGCAGCGGCAAGATTGATTGCCAGCACGCTTTTTTATCAGCAGCACCAACACAGTGTTGAGATAGTGATAACGCAGGACTAAGAAAAAATGAGACTCTCAGATACCCATATTAAAGAATATTTAAGCGATGGCCGCATAGTGATTGAGCCTGCGCCGACCAATGAAATGATTTCGGGTGTGACAGCCGATTTGCGTTTAGGGAACAAATTTAGAACCTTTAACGCACATAACGCAGCGTACGTAGATTTAAGTGGCCCTAAAGATCAGTTAAATAAGGCTATGGAATCAATCATGAGTGAAGAGATTGAGCTTGCCGACGGCGAAGCTTTCTTTTTACACCCAGGTGAGCTGGCATTGGCTATTACGCATGAAAAAGTAACACTTCCTGCCGACATAGTAGGCTGGTTAGATGGTCGTTCATCACTTGCCCGCTTAGGTTTGATGGTGCATGTAACAGCGCACAGAATCGACCCAGGTTGGAGTGGTAATATTGTTTTAGAATTTTATAACTCAGGTAAGTTACCACTAGCGCTGCGCCCAATGATGAAAATTGGTGCAATGAGCTTTGAAATGCTTTCAGGACCCTGCGAAAACCCATACAACATTCGTAAAGACGCAAAATATAAAGATCAAAGTAGTGCGGTAGCAAGCCGCATTAGCGACGATAACCAATAACAATATAAAACTATTAAGCGTTTAAATGGCTTTGTTTTGCTAGCTTAAACGCTTAATAATTTATGCCAATGTGCATTATTGCGTAAACTGATATTAAATGTGTTTTTTATTTCTGGCTTTATAAACGAGTAAAAACTCGACTAATATAGATAATAAAATAACTATAATTACAATGCCTTGAATAGTGTGTAGCCTTTTAACCCTGTCAACACTCTCTTTTTCGTACTGCATAACCACCGTATTAAACGCTTTTAAAAGCGGCTCTTTTGCCAAAGAAAAAAAACTTTCTTGCGCTGTATCTAAATTAAGTGTTTGTGTTTTTAACTTTAGTACTTCTTCAACTCTATCCGAAAACATACTTAATTTTTTATCGACATTAATAGGCTCTTTAAAATACATTGCTAACAATTCCTTAGATAGCGGGCTTTCATCGCCTAATACTTGCGCCCCATAAGGCTCACTTAATAAGTATTTATGATTATTTTTTAAAGAGTTTAAAGCATTAATGGCCAGTAATTTAGAATCCTGCGAGCCATACATTAAGTACTCTAAAGTAAACATGCTCACCCGTTGCGAAAGCATTCTTTGTTGACCACTTACATTTACGAGTTTTCCAGTATCGGTTTGCGCGTCTATTACTTCATCAAGCATAAAGTGAATACAGACAGATAAAACTGCAATTACAGTTAAGGGAACAATATAAACAAAAGAGATAGCGCCATGCTTTTTATTTGTAAAATCAGTATTTACCATTTAATTGCTACTTAATTTAAAATTATTAATGCTTTAGGATAGGATAGATTAAATATAAGATTTTTCACGTAAATAAAGTTTACAAGGTAGTTTGTGGCTTATTGAGATTTATGAAGTGCATAACCTAGTAGTTCAAAATACTTATTAAGGGCTTTATTTGCTTTATTAATATGCTCATTATCAGGGTAAATTAAATTACTGCTTTTTAAGCCACTGACTAAAAAGCTATTTTGAATAGTGCTGTGAGCATCTATACAGGCTTCAAAGCAGCGTGCTGCAAGCTCCTCAGGCATACTCATGTAATTCATGTTGTGCGCTTTATCGAACGTAATGCAGCGTTGTACGTAATTATTGGCGTTTGCGCCGCTTTCATCTAAAAACACGTTTTTGTAAAAATCGTTTAGCGCACTATTAAGTGGGTGCGATAAATTTGGCGTATTTGAAAGCCATAATTTTGAGGCAAAACCAAACCGAGGTTTTGCATTAAATAAATGCTCGCTTATATGATGATCAAACGCATGAAACCATTCGTGAGCCAATGCGCCACCGCCGGCGTTTTTTGCTAAAGCAAGGGTTTGTGAAGCTGCGTTATAATGCGCTTGTACGCCTTTTTGACCGCCATGCCCAAAGGAAAAATTTAGTTTGCCGCGCAAGCCAATGGCTTTGGGCGGTAAATGTAATATTTGAGCAAGGTCGGCGAGGGCATCGTAAATTAAATTTGCACTAATAAAATGCTCTTCTTTGGTCACCCATTTTCCTACAACCATAGATCTAAAGCCAAAGGTGTCTCTAATATCACTAAAGTCAACTTGGTCGTCAAAGCGGTAGTCTGGCCCTTTACGAGTGAATCCGCGTTTTAATCTGTTTGGGTAATTACGCATTTACATTTAATGGTGGCTAATTTAAGTAGCGTGCTTTTACGTGTTCGGGCATGTGTTGGGTTTGTTTTTGTATTAATTCATCTAATAAATTGTAAAGCGGGGCAGGGTTTAGCTGCTCTATTAACAACAAACTATGTGCAACGGCCTCAAGTGTAGAGAGACTGTCGGCTCTGGGAGCTTTTCTAATAGCGTAACGGTTTTGCGGTAACTGCTTAAAGCTCACTGTTTTAAATTTAGTGAGTAGCGGGGTCAGCTGCAAAATTTTATAGGCTTTTTTCCAGGTGCCATCAATCACGATTAAGTGCGTAATGTTACTTAAGGCTGGCTTTGGGTTTGTATCATCTAAGTAGGTGGCGTGCTCATTAGGGTAGAGCAGTACAGTGGAATCCAAAGGTAAAGAGTTGAGCATGGCAAAGTCGGTGTTATTTTCTCCTTTGATTGTTTTGCAGTCAGTTAGGCTCAAATTAAGCAATTTTGCCGTGTTTTTCGCTATTTTTTCTTCACTGGGGTGTTGTAGAATAACCACGCTAACTTTATTTTTTAAACGTTTAATGGCCCCGCATATACAGGTAGAGGGCGTAAACAAACAGCGTTCACAAACTTGGCGAGTCATTAATTAAACTTTTTATTGCGAGTGTATTTTGATAATTATACATTTATAAAGTAATAAAGTTGGATTTTTTTACGCATAGATATACAGTAATACTATTAATTATAAAATGACACGGAATGTTTAGAAGGGCTTAAAATATGACAGAAGTACAAATAGATGAGGCTGCTTTAGAAAGTATGCAGTCGTTACTTGGTGAGCAGTTTAAAGATACACTTGAATTTTGCTGCAGTGAATTTGAGCGCCTTGGTAATGAAGTAATTGCAACCATTGGTAACGATAAAGAAGCGGCGATTCGTCATGCCCATAGTTTAAAGTCGAACGCGGCTCAGTTTGGTGCCACGAGTTTATCTGATGTAGCCCGTGATATTGAGCTTAATCTCAATCAAGATAACTTAGCGCAAGCTGCTACGGCATCTACAGATTTATTGGCGCAAGTAAGTGGTTCGCAGGCCCAATTAAGAGCGTGGGTAGAGTCTAATTAACTTTATTTGTTAACGTGAATTTATTTCAGTATTAAGCAACTAATTACGCTGGCATTTTACGCCTTTACTAGGGTAGTCTTAGACTTTACTAGGGCGTGTTTGGCCTCTCGATAATAAATTTGATCACGCATTGCCCAAGGACCACCATTGGGCTAGTAACACAATTTTACCGAGCCCATTAGGTTATAACCCTCGCATTGAGCAAACCCACTCCTAGTTAATTATTTTTTTCCATAAAGCCAGTTCGCCCCAAAGAGGTAAAAATGTCAGATATTAAAAAGAGTCACAAATTAGAAGGTGTATGTTATGACATTCGTGGACCGGTTTTAGCGCAAGCCAAAAAAATGGAAGACGAAGGTCAAAAGGTACTAAAGCTTAATATTGGCAACCCTGCGGCGTTTGGTTTTGATATGCCAGAGGACATGCACCGCGATATTATTCGTAATTTGTATTCGGCCCAAGGCTACTGCGACTCTAAGGGGTTATATTCAGCCCGTGTAGCGGTTTATCAGCATTACCAGCAACGAGGTTTACATAACCTAGATGTAGATAATATTTATATTGGTAATGGGGTGAGCGAGCTTATCCAAATGATCACTCAAGCGTTATTAAATAACGATGATGAAGTGCTTATTCCTGCGCCTGATTACCCACTGTGGACCGCGTCAGTTAAATTAGCAGGCGGCAACCCTGTTCATTATTTATGTGATGAAGAGCAAGATTGGTTTCCGGATATTGCTGATATAAAAAGTAAAATTACGTCTAAAACAAAAGCGCTTGTACTAATTAACCCTAATAACCCAACCGGGGCGGTTTATAGTGACGATTTACTTTTAGAGTTAATTAATGTGGCGCGCGAGCATAAGCTGTTACTGCTTAGCGATGAAATTTACGAAAAGATTTTATACGATGGCATCACTCACACCTCAATTGGTGCGCTATGCGACGATGTGCCCATTATTACCTTTAATGGCTTAGCTAAAACCTACCGAGCGGCAGGTATTCGAATGGGCTGGATGGTACTAAGCGGGCGCACCTCATCAATGGAAGATTTACGTAAAGGGCTAGATATTTTATCGTCTATGCGTTTGTGTGCCAATGTACCCGCGCAATATGCGATACAACAAGCGCTAGGGGGTGTGCAATCAATAGATAGCTTAATCGACCCAGGCGGGCGATTATATGTTCAGCGCGATATTGCTTGGCGTGGGCTTAATGCTATTGAAGGGATAAGCTGTAAAAAGCCAAAAGGGGCGCTTTACGCCTTTGCTAAAGTAGACACGGCTCATTTTAATGTCACTGATGATGAAAAAATGATGTTTGATTTACTAAAAGCAGAAAAAATATTATTAGTGCATGGGCGTGCATTTAATTGGCCAGAGCCTGATCACTTTAGGTTAGTGTTTTTACCTAACAAAGACGATTTATCGAGTGCGATGCTTAAAATGCAGCGCTTTTTTAAAGACTATCGCCAAGTTTAGTTAATTCCAACTAATGCGCTGTAAAATAAAAAACGAGCTTAAATAGCTCGTTTTTTATTTACGCGATAATGCTGATAGGGCTTATTAGTACGCGCGGTCAACTCTTACGGTATTATCACTTAAATAGACCAACCGTACGTTATCACCTTTACTAAAGCGCATTGACTGGTCTTGGTCTTGTACCACCATGTATTGATCGCCGTTTTCTACCTGAATCAATAACTCTACTAGGTGTGTTTGCTTATAATAGCTTTTTTGCTGATTATTATGCGCCACGCTTCCGCCAATGACTGAGCCTAAAATAGTGGCGACGGTACGACCGCTCCCACCACCAAATTGATTACCGACAACACCCCCGAGTAGGGCGCCGCCAAAGGTTTTCCAGCCATTGTTTTTGTCTTGCACAAGCTCTTGTTCGGTAATTTTACGTACAGATTTAACATCGCCAAATAAAACCTGTTGTACAGGCACGGCTTTGTTTCGCTCATAGTTAGCAAAACTTGGTGCACTGAGTGTAAGCAATGCACACATTGCTATGGTTAAGGCTTTCATAGGTGTCTCCTATTGGTGTTACGCAAAGGCGATATTTTGCCTTTGCGTGGAAATGTATACCAATGCGAAAAATACTTAAATATTTTGGGGCTAAACGTGTCACTACCAGTGTTAAAAATTCTCATTTAAAACAAATAAATAGCAATTTTTCCTAGCTATCAACGCGTTTACCCAGCCTCAAAATAGATAAGTTAATTAAGCTAATTGGTACTATTACCAACCAAATGTCGATTTTTCTTTCGTTTTACGAATTTCAGTTTCGTCTGCCCACTCGACTAGGCCGCTTTGCATATCCATTAAGCGCATTGTAAATTTGTAATACACATCTGATTTATCAGCATTTGATTTAACAATGCTCGATAAGTTGCCGTACAACATGTATTGCGCACCAATTTGTTTACCAAAGGCAACTGCGGTGGCTGGGTTTACAAGGGCATCTTCGTTTTGAAAGTTAAGCTGCTCACGTACTGATTCAACACGCGTCATGTCAACAAAACGAAACTTACCGCTGCGCAACAGTTGCGTAGAGATTGAGTCGGTAATAGATTCAGTGTCTATGTGTTCACTGGTTTTATTTTTAATGCGCTCAACAAATACCACAGGGCGTTTGTTTTGGGTCATTGTGCCAATAACCGGCGAGCTAAGTAGTGAGTCGGTCATTTGGCTGGCTACTTTTTGTAAATCGGTAGAGCCAAAGTTTATATCGGTGGTTTCTACTGCTTGCGCGTCGCCATAACTAACTACGGCTTTATTGGCACAACCGCTTAAAATGATTGCGCTCAGGCCAATAACTGCATAACTCGATAACGTTTTAAATTGTGTAGTGATCATCTTTATAACCCTTATTCTTTGAATTCTTGTGCGTCGGTAGACACTTCTCTTACAGCGAGCGAAAATGTAACCGCATCCGGTGTTGGCGCTAAGCCGGGTAATTGTGTTTTAGAAAAACCAAACAGTGTTAAGGCTTGCCAAGGTGAGTGGTTTCCTTTAATTACAAACCCGTCTTTGTCGTACCAATTAAACTGATACTGCAAATACTGCGACTTTTTATATTGGCTGCTTAGTGTTACTACCACGTCGGTTAACTGGTTTGTTTGGCGTGTTTTAACATCGGTAATGGCAAGCTTTTCACCTAGAGCAGGATTATCAACATGTAACTGCTCGTTAAATGTATTTTTGCTTTGCTCAACCGAAATGCCTGATGTATCAGGTTGGCTTGCACATGCCCCAAGCATTAATGCAGCCACTAATGGCAAAGTATATTTCATGATGACTCCTAGAGTTGAACCACATGGTAGTTAAAATAGTTATTAATAGAGGTTAGGTAAATTAAGGTTAACCCTTGCTTACTAACGGTAAAATTAATAGGCGCATGGTTGCCTATTAAAAGTGTATGCGACCCTGCATTTAAACTGCTACGAGCCATGCTTATTTGATTAGGTAAAGTAAGCCAGCTGCGTGTATCGGCCTGCTCAGACGCCAAATTATAAATATTAGCAATGATATTGCCTACATCACCTGTGCTACGTGCAAGCTCTGCGCGCACTTTTTCTTTGGCTACTAAGCGTAGTACTTGCCTAGATACGCGAGCCGGTATTTGTTGCTCTAATGTTTTAGCCGCTAATGCTTCTATATGCACTAATGGGTTGAGCTCTAAATTCTGCGAACCTATATTTACGCCATTAATATTAGCTATAAACGCATTATCTTTATAAACCGGCATTGCTAAACTGTAAAAACGCGCATCGCCACCTGAGGTATAAATAGGCAAGCGTAATTTAAATTCATCTTGTTTAGGCACTAAGCCTTGTTCAACCAATATAACCACTTCACCGTGATTAGCACGAAGGGGCTTTAATGGGCTAAAGCGGCGCTCAAACTCTTCTAAATCTTGGTTAAAACCTTGCTTTTTAGCTAATCGCATTACATCTTGCTGTAAGTAGTGATTGTCAGGTTGAATCTCTAATGCTTTTTTATAATCAATGTAGGCATCATCGTATTGTTTATCACTTTGGTACAACAGCGCAGATAAATAAAACGTAAAGGCATTTTGAAAACCATTTTTAATACCGCGTGTCACATTACTCATACTTGGGTAATGCTGTTGTGCTTGCTCTATTGTGTCGTTTATTTGTGTTTTATTATCTGCAAGCGCATCGACTTGTACTTTGTTAGCACGACGTATTTCAACCAAGGCGCCTTCTAAATCACTGTTGTATACATAATTAAGTGCTTTGTAGCTATGTAGCATGCTCATTTCATATGCCGGTGGTACATAGGTAATGGCAGAGTCGTTAGTAAATAAGGCATTACTTTGTTCAAGCCCTGCACTTAATTGAATTTTTGCTGCTTCTCGTTTTGTTTGTACCTGGGCGTATACGTTTTCAAATTGTTGTTGTGAAAGACTTTGCTCGTTAGCAAGGTCTTTTAAACGGGCTTGCTCTAATTGGTTAAGTAAATAGCTACTATGTAACTTACTATTGTTGGCAATAAGTGATTGAGCCTGTTCAATATTGTTATTTTGAATTGCGTTTCTTACAGGCGTCATTTGGCTTGCATAGTCGTTAAATAAATCATTAAAGCCTATGGTGCTGCATCCACTTAATATAAAACAAACACTTAAAATTATACTTTGGCGCACTGAGCACTCCTATATAGTTAGGTTTTAAAGATTAACATACTCTGGTTTTGGATTTGTGTGAAATAGTGTAAAAAAGCGTAGCCTACTTTAGGGCATATAGACCTGTGAGGATTTAAAAATTATTCTCCCTAAGGTCAGCGCGCGTTAGTTAAATTACGTGTATTTAAGGTAGGCAAATCATCATGAATAGCTTGTGAATACCAGAGGATAGACGCTTAATTACAGCAATTTAGCAGTATATAAAGTTATAATGCTGCGAATAAGGTTAGAGTAATTACAACAATGCCGCTTTACAGCTAAATGGCTCAGCTGTTTAAATACAGAGCTGGCTGAGCAAGCCAATTTAAAGCATCTCATTATAAGGTTTTAGTTAAGGAGCGATTTTGAAAGCCACTTTATACACCCTCGTTGCATTAATAGCCTTTGCGGCAAATTCTTTACTTTGCCGTATGGCGTTAGCGCAAGGTTATATTGATGCGTGGAATTTTACAATTATCAGGCTCGTAAGTGGTGCCGTGTGTTTAGGCTTAATTATGGCTGTATACACGTATAACCTTAAGCGTAAGGGGGCGCTTAATGACGCTATTTTAAGTGATACCGGAAGTTGGCGAAGCAGTATTAGTTTATTGGTATATGCACTTTGTTTTTCTATTGCTTATATAGAGCTAGATACAGGCACCGGTGCGCTTATTTTATTTTCAGCGGTGCAACTTACCATGATTGGTTGGGGCATATATAAAAAAGAGCAGCTAAGTAAATTGCAGTGGGGGGCTTTTTTTGTCGCGTTAGCTGGGTTTGTGTATTTAATGTTGCCCTCTGCCGCTGTGCCTTCTTTGTTAGGGGCATCGCTTATGGCGTTAAGTGGCGTTGCATGGGGCGTTTACAGTATACGCGGTAAAGCGTGTGTATCGCCGCTGCGGACCACCGCGTTTAACTTTATAAGAAGCTTAGTGGCTATTCCTGTTTTATTACTTGTAGCAATAGGCTATTTAAAAACAGTAAGTATGCAAGGGGTGTTACTAGCGTGCGCCTCGGGCGCCATTGCATCAGGCATTGGTTACAGTATTTGGTATGTGGCCATGCCGCTACTAAAAAGCACGCAAGCGGCGGTTGTACAGTTATGTGTGCCTGTACTAGCTGCTATTGCTGGTATGTTGTTTTTATCTGAGCAGGTAACAGTGGAGTTTATTATTGCAAGCTCACTAATACTTGGCTCGGTATTGGTGTTTATATTAAATAAGCATACAGCGCGGTAATACCAATAAAAGTTGCCACGTTTTATCAGTACTGATGGCTTTTAAAGTGAATGTAAGCCCGCTATTAAGGCGGGCTTACATTTGTTATAAAACGTTTATATAGCGCGGGTAAATTATCTAAAATGGCTGACTTACCCTCTAAATCGCTGTTGCTTATACATTCGTAAAGCATCGCTTCGCTCAATGTGTTTACTAACCGCTGAGATTGCTTAATATGGCTAATATGCCAAAGCTCAGGTGCTACGCCGCCTAAATCTTGTTTGTAGGGGCGATAAAAACCATATTTAGCTAGATTTTTATCAAGCCACTGACTGAGTGGCGCAAATGGCCCCCCATGTTGGTATTCATCAGGGGTAAGTTGCAGCTTATAGTCATCGTTAATTGCAGCGGTATCATACACATCAAGGTCGGTACCTAAATGATGCCGACTAGCCCCTGGCAAGGCAGAGTAGAGCATAATAGCCGTGCATTTTTCCAGCTCATTTAGTTGGCTTAAATCCACTATCTGTTGCTGTTTATTAAAAACAGGGCGTATACCTAAAAATTTGTTATTCCAAATCATAGCTTGGCGATTAAAATCGCGAAAACTTGAGGCAATAGTCAACTCAAAACCAGCATTTTTAGCGCCATTTTGCAGGGCTAAAAAGTCATCAATAATATCAGTATGTAACCGATGCGATTGAATCTCAGTGAGGTGTGTATCACTTTGTCCAGTGATACACATTGCTAATGTATTGGTATCGAATGCCATTAGGTTAACAATTGCTCTAAAATTTGCTCGTAAATATCAGCTAAAGCGATTAAATCATCGGTGCTTACACATTCATCTACTTTATGAATAGTGGCGTTACGCGGGCCTAGTTCAATCACTTTTGCTCCTGTTTGCGCTATAAAGCGCCCATCTGACGTACCCCCGGTGGTTTCGAGGTTAGTGGTTAACCCCGTGACAGATTTAATCGCATTTACGGTGGCATCAACTAACGGGCCATGCTCGGTTATAAACGGCAAGCCGTTTACTATCCAGCTTAATTCGTAGTTTAAGTCATGCGTTTGTAAAATAGCATTAACCCGTTCTTGCAGTTGCTGATGAGTTACTTCGGTACTAAATCTAAAATTAAATTGCACCTCAAGCTCGCCTGGTACGACATTACCGGCTCCCGTGCCACCATTTATATTTGATACCTGGAAGCTGGTTGCGGGGAAAAATTCATTGCCGTTGTCCCACACTGTTTGGCTAAGTTCAGTAATGGCGGGGGCAGCCAAATGAATTGGGTTTTGTGCTAAGTGGGGGTAGGCTACATGGCCTTGCACACCTTTTACTTTTAAAAAGCCAGTAAGGGAGCCACGACGGCCATTTTTTACTACATCACCGAGTACATCGCGCGATGAAGGCTCACCCACTAAGCACATATCAATTTTTTCGCCGCGTGCTTCAAGCGTATCTATTACTTTGGTTGTACCGTTGATAAAGGGGCCTTCTTCATCAGAGGTAATTAAAAATGAGATAGAGCCTTTATGATCAGGATTTTTAGCCACAAAGCGCTCAGTAGCAACAAGCATTGCTGCCAGGGAACCCTTCATATCAGCCGCGCCTCGGCCATGCAGCAAACCATCTTCAATTAAGCCTGAAAATGGCGGGTGCTGCCAGTTTTGTGCAGGTCCTGTAGGGACTACATCGGTATGGCCTGCAAAACAAAAGTGTGGCGACTCATTTCCTTTTCGGGCCCATGTATTGAGTGTATCGGTAAAAAATAACGACTCAATATTAAAGCCTAGGGCTTTTAAACGCTTGTTCATCATTGATTGGCAACCCGCATCTTCAGGGGTTACCGACTCGCGCTGAATAAGCGCTTGTGCAAGTGCAATTACTTCATGTGTCATTATTTAAATATCTCATCGTATTGCGCAGCTTTAAAACCTAAGTGGTAGCTGTTGTTATTAACAAGCACTGGGCGCTTGATCATAGCTGGTTGCTCTACAAGTAATGTTATAGCAGTGTCTTTGCTTAGGTTTTGCTTTTGCTCATCACAGAGTGCGCGATAGGTTGTGCCACGCTTATTAACTAATTGCTCCCAGTCAATATGCTCAGCAAATTCGCTTACAAGCTGCTCGTTCACACCGTCTTTTCGGTAATCGTGAAAGGTAAAATCTATGTTGTTGTCGGCGAGGTATTTTTTGGCTTTTTTAATGGTGTCGCAATTACTAATGCCGTAAAGAGTGATCATAGGTTTAGTTCTTCTTAATAATAGTTAAAAGGGGGTCTACACCCGCATTTACTCGCGTGTGTGAATAATGAAAAGTGCCTAAGTTATGGCCATTTAATAGCACTAAGCTGGCCAGTAAGGGCGATTTAAGTTCGCGTAAATCAAAGTAAGCTAAGCGCTGCCCTTTGCTTATTTTGCTGCCATTTAGCTGCGCAATATGTGTGTGTGTAATAGGCTGCTGCGCCGGTAGTGACAAGTTAATGAGAACCTTTAAACCGTTATTTGCTTGGAGAATAAATTCACATCCTGCATTTTTAACCTGCAGTAGAGTGCCATCAAAGGGCGCTAAAATTTTGTGATTACTTAATGCAACCAACATAGTTGGCCCAAGGGTAGAAAATTTAAAAAAGGGCTCAGGGTGCAGGTTCAAATCAATGATTTTGCCGCTAAAGGGGCTGGTAATTTTTAATGCGCTGGCGGGGAGTTTATTTTGCGCTAAAAACTCGATAGAGGCTGCTCTCATTTATTGATCTACTACCAAATTGTAGCCATCGTTTTTAAGTGCAGTGATGGCTTGCTGCGCAGTGTGTTTTTTTACCAAAATATAATCTGTGTCGTAGGTTGAGATGGAAAAAATAGAAATATTAGCCTTTGCAAGCACGCCAGATATATTGGCCATAATCCCCGTTAAAGAAAACCCCAACGGGCCAACCAATTCAAGTGCTTGCCAATCAGGCTCTGTATCTAAACACTCAATAGCAAAATGACTAGGGCAAACAATAGAAAGCTCATCGTGAGTTTTAGAAATAAAAAATAGGGGTAATTTTAATAGCGCTACAGGAATGTCTGCATCCACTTCTAAACTATGAATTGACAACAGCGTGCTGTGTAATTGTAATGTTTGTTTTGACATTAATAACCTGCAAACAGCGTATAGAGTCAGTTAATAGTATAGATTATTGGCTTTAAATTAAAGGTGTAACAGCCACTAAAATAAAGGCTGTGTGACTGTGGGTAATAAGGATTTAAAACTTACCCACAATTTCTGTGGATAAGTATGGGAATTGGTAGGTATAAATAGCCTAACTAATTAATTAATATGTAAATATTAGCTAGGCTATAAAAAGCACTAGTTTGATTTAGGCGTTTTCGAGCGCTTCAACTTGAGCTGCTTGAATAGCCGTAAGTGCAATGGTGTACACTATGTCATCGACTAATGCGCCACGGCTTAAATCGTTAACGGGCTTTCGCATACCTTGTAGCATAGGCCCTATGCTGATTAAATCGGCACTACGCTGTACGGCTTTGTAGGTAGTGTTACCGGTATTAAGGTCTGGGAAAATAAATACCGTAGCTTTACCGGCTACTGGGCTATTGGGTGCTTTTTTAAGAGCAACATTTTCCATAATCGCAGCGTCGTATTGCAATGGTCCATCAATAATTAAATCTGGACGTTTTTGTTGGGCAATTTTAGTGGCTTCACGCACTTTTTCAACATCGGCGCCAGAGCCAGAAGTACCTGTGCTGTAGCTTATCATGGCAACACGTGGCTCTATGCCAAACGCAGCTGCAGAATCGGCTGACTGAATAGCGATATCTGCTAATTGTTCTGCATTAGGGTCAGGGTTAATTGCACAGTCGCCGTATACCAGTACTTGGTCGGGCAGCAGCATAAAAAACACAGACGATACAAGTGATGACCCTGGAGCGGTTTTAATTAACTGCAGCGGTGGACGAATTGTATTAGCTGTTGTGTTAACAGCGCCAGATACTAAGCCATCGACTTTACCTTGCTCAAGCATCATAGTGCCCAGTACAACATTATCTTGTAATTGCTCTTGTGCTACGACTTCTGTTAAGCCTTTGCTTTTACGAATTTCGACCATAGGTGCAACATAGTCGTTAATCACCGATTTTGGCTCAACAATACTTACATGTTCGTTAAGCTCAATACCTTGTTGCTCGGCAATACGCATTATTTCATCGCGATCGCCAAGTAATACTGTTTTTGCAATACCACGTTGTCCACAAATAGCCGCGGCTTTAATAGTACGCGGCTCATTTCCTTCAGGAAGCACCACTGTTTTAGCCGCTTTACGGGCTTTATCAGTAAGTAAATAACGAAACGCAGGAGGAGAGAGCTTACGTGTTTTACCAACATTTTTTGCAAGCGTATCAAGCCAATCAGAATCGATATATTCTGCGTTGTGATCTTTTACTTTTTCAATACGTTGGTCATCATCGCTTGGTACTTCCATATTAAAATTATGCAGTAGTAATGATGTACGCCAAGTATCGGCCTCTGTGGCTAAAATAGGCAAGCCTGTTTGCATTGCTTGTTCACACAGCGCCATTATACGCGGCTCTGGTTCAAAACCACCGGTAAGTAAAATAGCACCAATTTTAGTGCCGTTCATGGCCGACAAACACGCAGCGACCAAAATATCTGAACGGTCGCCTGGGGTGACTAATAATGCGCCCGGTGTAAAGTGGTTCAAAATGTTTGATACGGTGCGCGCACAAAACGTAATACGGCGTAAGCGACGGTGTAGCATGTCGCCTTCGTTAATAATGGTGGCTTTTAAATACGCGCTTAAATCTTTAACGCGCGGCGCAACTAAATCAAAGTCCCATGGGATGGCGCCTAACAGCATAAATGGGTTTTTTCTAAAAATAGGTAAAGAAGCTAAACGGTTTAATTCGTTATCGAGCTCTTCTGCTTTGTATGAATCGACCAAATCAGCGCGGGCGCGGCCTTCTTCATCAAGCGGGGCATTCACTTTGTTAAAAATACAGCCTAAAACACGCGGGTGATCAATGCCACCATAATACCCAGCAGCAATTTCTAAACGGTCTTCAATTTGCGTAATGGTGTAATTACCAGGGGTTAATACAAATACAATATCGGCACCCAGAGTTTGGGCTATTTCGCGGTTTACACGCCCTGCATAAGGTTGGCGGCGAGTAGGCACCATACCTTCAATAATAGCCACTTCGTCATCGTTAATTTTACTTTCAAAGCGCTCTACTATTTCTTCAAGTAAATCATCGCCTTTACCATCGCCAATCATTTGCTCTGCATAGCTTAATGCAAAAGGAGTTGGTGGGGTAATTGATGAGCCTTGCATAATAATTTGAGTTGATTTTTCAGGGCCTGTTTCACCCGTACGTGGCTGGGCAATTGGCTTGAAAAAGTTAACTTTCACGGTTTTTTGCTCAAGCGCACGCACTAACCCGACAGAAACAGATGTTAAACCTACACCCGTAGAAACCGGAATTAACATAATACGACGTGCCATAATTAAAGCTCCTTCACTATGTTAGCGGCATCAAGGGCAATCACCCATTCTTCATTAGTTGGCATTACAACCGCTTTCGTGGTCGCGTTGTCAGAGCTAATAATGCCTTCATTACCAAATCGCGCATCTAAGTTGGCTTGTTTATCGCAATCTAAGCCTAAAAACGCCAGTTGTGTGATTACTTTTTCGCGGATAATATCTGAGTTTTCGCCTATTCCACCGGTAAAAATAAGCGCATCTAATTGCTGTAATGGCACCATGTAGGCGGCAATTTGTTTAGCAAGGCGGTAGCAAAAAATATCAAGTGCAAGGGCGGCTTTTTCATGGCCAGCTACAGCGGCTTCTTCTATGGTTCTGCAGTCGTTAGACAGTTCACTAATACCTAACAAACCACTTTCTTTATTCAGTAAGTTGTCGATTTGTTTTGCATCATAATTAAGTTGTGTCGTTAAAAAGTTAAATAAACCAGGGTCGATATCACCACTGCGGGTGCCCATTACTAACCCAGCAAGCGGGGTTAAGCCCATGCTAGTATCTACACTTTTACCGCCTTTAATTGCACACACAGAACAACCATTACCTAAATGCGCACTAATAAAATTGCTTTGCTCAACAGGCTTATTAATTAATTTAGCGGTTTGGCCTGCTACATAATAGTGGCTTGTGCCGTGCATACCGTAACGGCGAACACCGTGCTCTGTGTATAGCTTGTAAGGGAGTGCATATAAGTAAGCTACTTTATCCATGGTTTGATGAAATGCAGTGTCAAAAACAGCAACCTGTGGCAAACCAGCAAACGAAGCCTGCGCTGATGAAATACCCAGTAAGTTTGCATGGCCATGTAAAGGGGCAAGACTTGAAGCATCTGAAATACCCGCAATGACTTTTTCATCTACTAATGCAGATTGAGTAAAGTGCTCACCACCGTGAACAACACGATGGCCTACGGCAATTAAATGCTCATCTAAGTGGTGATCTTTAATTAGGCTCACAAGCGTATTAATGGCTTCACCATGCGCTTGATTAGCAGCTAAGGTGATAACGGTTTTATCACCTTGGTATTTATATTTAATAGATGGATTTTCTGAACCTAGGCGTTCAGCTAAGCCCGAAATAATTTCATGACCGTTATCAGCATCAATAATGGCAAATTTTAAACTCGAACTACCACAGTTTAATACTAAAACGTGTTGTGATTTAGAGGGCGTAGTTGGCATAGATACAGTTTCCATAAACAATAAATTTAGTAAGTGTACGTTAAGATATGAACAATACACTTAAGGTGCAAATTAAAGGTAAACTTAGCCACCATATAGGTGATAAAAAAGCGACTAAAGTCTAATTTATAAGATGAGTATTTTAACCCAGTTAATAAATTTAGTTTAGTGTTTAGTTGCTTATATATACAAAAACAATAACTTTTACTGCTAAAGTGTGAAGCTATTTATTTGTGTTACACTTACAGGCAGTGGCAAGCAGGCGCTACGGGTTTAAAAGTTTAGATGTGAGGAGTCATGATGCAAAAAAGTGTGATGTCACAATTACAAACGGGTAGGGCATATGCAAAAAAATGGCCTATGCGTAAAGAGTTAGCACCGTTGTTTAACGAATTTAAAGTAATTAAGGCAACCGAGCTGGCAATTACTGTAATGCCAATATTAGCCATGCTTACGTTATTTTTTCAGCTTAACTATTTAGGCCCCGATTTTTTACCGCAAGCGATTGCCAGTGCATTGTTTTTTTTATCGTTGCCGTTACAAGGCTTGTTTTGGTTAGGTAAGCGAGCAGAAACACCATTAGAACCGAGCATGCAAAAATGGTACAACGAGTTATATACCAAAATGGTGGCAAATGGCTACCAAGCCCAAATAAGCGAAAACAAGCCCCGTTATATGGAACTTGCACACTTATTAAAAGACATGTTTGATAAAATGGATAAAGCGTTTACTAAAGAGCAATTTTAGAGCGCGTTTATCTATAACTGTATGAGCAGAGCGCACGCTTTGCTCCATTTATTTATAACACTCCCTCTGGCATATGAGCTAACTCAATTTACCCTATCAGTAATTTCCTCACAAACACTCGTTATTAAAACATCAATCGGCTTTACTAAACTCAGTAATGTAAAACGATAGGGTGACGCTTTGGGCGCCTTTTTCTTCAAGAGTTTGCCAATGTTCAGGTCTAAATTTCCACGCAAATGGTGTCATCATTATTAAATTTTTAATATCTGAAAAATTAAGCGTAACCTGCTCTGTAATGAGCTTTTGATCTGCTTTTATAAAGCCGCTTGGCGTGTCAATTTCAGTGTGTTTTGCTACATCTGCATAAATATATTCTTTAAGCTCTTTTAAATGCCACGGCCCAGGGCTTGCAACTACTAATGTGGCATTTGGCGCTGCTAAACGCGCCAGCTCTTGCTCAAACAAAGGCGCAAAAACACTCAGCAATACTTCAGCAGTGCCTGACTTAAAAGGCGCTTGGCTAATTGATGCAACGCTAAAATGACATTGTGGGTATCGCTTTGCTGCATATTTTACGGCTGATTTAGAAATATCGACGCCGTATACCTGCGCCTCTATTTTATCGGCAATGGCATGAGTATAAAATCCTTCGCCGCAGCCTAAATCTATTAGTACGCTTGGTTTACGCTCACTAATCATATTACTTAATGCGCGCTGTAAAAATGCGTAAAAGCCTTGCTCTAAAAAAGCACGCCTTGCTTGTACCATTTCAAGCGAATCACCCGGTTGCTTTGAGTTTTTGTGTTGCACCGGTAATAAATTTACATAGCCTTCTTTGGCAAAGTCGAAGGTGTGATTATTGTCACATCGAAGTGATGAATTATGTTTTAAAAGTGCGTGGTTACATAAAGGGCATTGGTATTGCAGACTCATGAGTCTAGGTAGTCCTTATCATAAAAAGTTTTGACCCAGTGTGGCCGATAAGTGATCAAAAGCGTAATGGCCATACCGTTAAGGATTGCCTCAGGAAACCAAATGATAGCACTTAGGTATACGTAATTATCTGCCAATTCTTGCCAATTATATTGCCCTATAAGCAAATAAAACAAAGCCCCTAAGCTTATTTTTAGACATGCAATAAAGCCTGCCAATATAAAAGAGCACACAAAAATATAAACAAAAAAGTGACGCGGTAAATACTGATAACTCATTATAAAGCCAAGGTAGCTTAATAATGTAGGAATAAATGCACCAAACAGTATTTGCATGGGCAAAAGATTAAGATCAATGTTTGCAAAAGCCGCCAATAGGGCACTGGCTAGCAGGCTACTTAAAATAGCAAGGCGCCACCCTAAAATTAGCGTTGCGGCAGTTACACCTAAAATGTGTAAATCAAGACCGCTTAAAATACCCGCTTTAATTTGCCATAACATGGCAAATACTAACGCACACGCAAGCACCCCTATTTGCCGTGCAGGCGTATTATAAAGTGCTTTATAGGTGTTTTTTTCTACGCTTATAAAGGTAATAATTAAAACAAGGGCCCAAAGTAGCCCTTGCATTTTAAGCGTTAACATAGCAATTATTTAAAGGTTGACCAAATAGGCGCATGGTCAGAGGGCTTTTCTATGCCGCGTAATTCGTAATCTATGCCGGTATCAATACAGCGCTCGGCAAGGGCATGGGTAGCAAGTACAACATCAATGCGTAGGCCACGATTATCTACAAACCCTTTAGAGCGATAATCAAACCACGAGTATTTGTCGCTTGTTTCAGGGTTTTGCTCTCTGAAGGTATCTTTAAAGCCCCAATTTAATAATTTAGCAAGCCATTCGCGCTCCTCTGGTTGAAACGAGCACTTACCTGTTTTAAGCCAGCGTTTAGCGTTTACTTCACCAATACCAATATCTAAGTCGGTGGGCGAAATATTGATATCGCCCATAACGATAACGTCTTCATCGGGCGTGTGGTTTGTTTCTAAATGGGTCATTAAATCTTTGTAAAACTGGCGCTTATAAGGGAATTTTGTTTCGTGATTTATATTATCGCCTTGTGGGAAATAACCATTCATTACCGTTAGGTCGCGGCCATTTTCTTGCTCAACTGTCACACTTATCATGCGTTTTTGTGCTTCTTCAGTGTCGCTGGCAAAACCTTTTAAGACCGATTTAGGCTCATTTTTGCATAACATTGCCACACCGTAGTGCGCTTTTTGACCATGAAAATAAACGTGGTAACCCATTTTTTGTACGTCCTCGAGAGGGAACGCCTCATCATGAACTTTAATTTCTTGCAAACCAATAATGTCTGGCTGGTGTTTATCTATAATTGCTTGTAACTGGTGTAAGCGAGCTCGCAGACCATTGATATTGAAAGAAATAACCTTCATAAAATTTACCTTTAATTAGACTCTGTTTTTTATAACTAAATTGTATCAGCAAATAAGCCTACATAACATGCTCGAAATGAGAAAATGGCTGCGCAAATGTTGATCAATTGGTGCGTAAAGTTTAAACATTGTAAATGCTTTATTAATTATTTAAATAAATAAAAAATTCAATTGATCTCGTAATTATTGAATATATAATGCGCAAAAATTACTTGTTTAGTCGTTCAAATAGGATCTCTCTCATGAAAACACAATTACTTTTAGCTACTGCTTTATTAGCCTCTGCGTCTGTATCAGCAAAAAGCAACACTTACTTTAGCCAAGATAATAAACTTGAATCTAAATTATGTGTATTAAGTGCAAATAAAGGCTTTAGCGCAGCGCGTAAAGAAGCAGCACAACACGGTGTATACTTATCGCGTTTTTCTAAAAGTGTTTTATGTAATGGTCAAGATATTCGCGACATTGCTAAAAAAGTAACGTCTAACCAAGCTGCTGAATCAAAAGTTGAAGTGTTTGCAAAAGATGCACACCAAGAAACACAGTTATGTATCACAGCGTTAAAGCAAGGCCTTGCGCCTGTTCGCCAAAAAATTGGTAACTTAAACTCATTAAAGTGTAACGGACAAAACGTAACTGAATTTGTAAAGCGTTACCAAAACGCAGCAATCTAATTGCGCGGTAACATGTAGATTAAAATAATGCCCAGTTTGTACTGGGTATTTTTTTGCAAAAATTACAAGGTATGCAGCAATCATTGCAAAGCTAAGTAATTGATTAATGTATATAAAACAAGCTAAATACACGTAACTTATTGATTGTTGGCGGCTTGTGCACTTTGGCATTGGACTTGTATTAGTTAAAGTGACATTTACTAACTACAAGGATACGTCTTATGAAAAAGTTAACACTCGCAACAACTATTTTAGCTTCGTTAAGTTTAGCCGCATGTGCCTCAAACCAAGGCCTTGAAAAAATCGATAGCGATTTTGCAAGTTTAGATAACGACAGTGATGGTTATATTTCAAAAGTAGAAGCAGATGACGATAGCATCTGGGGCCACTTTTCAAATATTGATACCAATATGGATAACGAGATCAGTCGTAAAGAATTTAACACTTACATGCAGTTAAATACCGGTAAGGTAGCGACTGACAGCGAAGTAAGTGAGTCGGCATTTAAAGCTAAAATAGCTAAATTTGATAAAATCGAAAATGATTTTAGAAGTTTAGATAACGACAAAAATGGTTACATCTCAGTAGAAGAAGCTGACGATGATGATATTTCAAACCATTTTGGTTACATGGATGGCAACAATGATAAACGCATCAGTAAAGGTGAGTTTAAAGGCTACATTAGCAAATACGGTAAAGCCGTTGCTGAAGATGATGCACTAAAGCATTATAAAAACAGCTAATATTAGCTAAATACGCTACACATAAGAGCCAGCATTAATTGCTGGCTTTTTTGTGCATTTAATTTGTTTTAAAAGCAGATATATTTTCCCCCTTTTGCGATGTTCTGTCATAATAGATGGCTACGTATTTTAAAGGGCAAAGCAAAATATTATGGCGGGTCGTCGAATTAGTGATGAACAATTAATTGAGATCATTGAAGCGGCTATATTTGTCGCAGACAAACCTTTTAGCAAACGCCACTTAAAAGATACTGTATTGGCTGATTTAGCTATTTCAATGTCACGAATTAACACTGCAATAGACGCTATACATACCCACTATCAAACACGTGGCATTAAGCTAGTTGAAGTAGGCAGTGGCTATCGCTTTCAAGCGTGTAGTAGTTTAAGCCCTTGGCTTAGTAATTTATGGCAAGAACGGGCACCTAAGTACTCTCGCGCACTACTAGAAACATTGTCGTTAATTGCCTACAGGCAACCAATAACGCGTGGTGAAATGGAGCAAGTACGAGGTGTAACAACCGGATCAGCAATTATTAAAACCCTCCTTGAGCGAGAGTGGGTTAAAGTAGTAGGGCATAAAGAAGTACCTGGTAAACCAGCGCTTTATGCAACAACAAAATTATTTTTAGATTATTTTTCGTTAACCGGTCTAGATGAACTCCCTGCATTGCCAGCGCAACAGGAAAGTAAAATAAACCAGTTATTAAGTGATCCTTCTGTGAGAGAACCATCCGAATGAGTATTCAAGGTGAAAAGTTACAAAAAGTCCTAGCCCGTGCAGGGGTAGGCTCACGACGTGAAATGGAAAAATACATTGATGCAAACCGCGTTAGTGTTAATGGTAAAGTGGCTAAATTAGGTGACCGTGTTGAGGAAACAGACTTAATACGTGTTGATGGCCACAGCGTAAAAATTGAAGAAAAAGCCGACCGTATTTGTCGTGTAATTATGTACAACAAGCCAGAAGGGGAGTTAAGTACACGTAAAGACCCAGAAGGACGTCGTACTGTTTTTGACCGTTTACCACGCATAGACGGTGAGCGTTGGATTGCTGTTGGTCGACTAGATATTAACACGGCAGGTTTAATGTTATTTACCAATGATGGTGAGTTAGCGAACCGCTTAATGCACCCAAGTTATGAAGTTGAGCGTGAATATTCAGCCCGTGTATTTGGTGAAGTGACCAATGAAACCATTAAAAACCTAACGCGTGGCGTAGAGCTTGAAGATGGTCCTGCTAAATTTTTAACGGTTAAATCACTGGGTGGTGAAGGCATTAACCGCTGGTACAATGTAACCCTAAACGAAGGACGTAACCGCGAAGTTCGCCGCTTATGGCAATCTCAGGATGTAGAAGTATCGCGCCTTATTCGTATTCGTTACGGAAAATTAGAGCTAGATAAGCGCCTTCCTCAAGGTGGTTGGGCTGAACTTGATTTAGAAACCGTTAACTATTTACGCAAAACCGTTAAATTAGGCCGCGAAACACAAACTAAACTGTCGGTTATGCCTGAAAAACGCAAAGACAAGCGTGCTAAAATTAACCAAATTCGTAAAGCGGTTAAAAAGCATAACCAACGTGTTAAGCAAACTAAGCGTAAGTAATACTAACCCGTAATAATACTTAATCATTTTGCGGGGCTAAACGTGTCGCTACCTAGGTAAAAAAATGCTCATTTAGCACAGCTAAATAGCGAATTTTTTGCCTAGCGATCAACACGTTTTTCTAGCCTTAAAATAGATAATTTAATCAAGCGAATTGGTCTAATTACAAAAAATCATCGACAAAAAAGCCGCAATGTATGCGGCTTTTTTATTATTAAAAATGTAGTTTACTTTTTTTGTTGCGCATCGAGAGATTCACCGTTTACATCGCTCGAGTCATCACTCATTAAATATAAATACGTTGGCATTAAATCTTCTGGGGTAGCAAGCTTATCGCGATCCTCCCCTGGGTACGCTGATGCGCGCATAGAGGTACGCGTTGCGCCAGGGTTTATACAATTTACACGGATATTGGTTTTACCTACTTCGCAGGCCCATGTTTGCATCATGCCTTCAACTGCAAATTTAGATATTGCATAAGGCCCCCAAAATTCACGCCCTTTACGGCCAACGCTTGATGAAGTGAAAACAATAGAGGCATTTTCTGATTTACGCAGCACAGGGAATAGCGCTTTGGTGATCATTGCTTGCGCAGTAACATTCACTTTCATGATGTTTTCAAATGTAGAAGAGCAAAAGTGCTCAAGTGGCCCGAGCGAACCTAAAATACCGGCATTATTTAATAAGCCGTCTAATCGGCCAAATTGACTTTCGATTGTGGCTGCTAAATCGCGGTAGTTTTGTTTTGTCGCGCCTTTTAAGTCCATTGGCACAATAGCAGGCTGAGGGTAACCAGCATTGACAATCTCATCGTAAACGCATTCGAGCTTATTTGTTGTTTTACCAAGTAAAATAACTGTCGCGCCATGCTTTGCGTAGGTAATTGCTGCTACGCGGCCAATACCATCGCCGGCACCTGTAATTAAAATTACTTTATTTTGAAGTGCATTTGGAGTTGCTTGATAAGTTTGCATATAAATACCAATTTATAAAATTTTTTTGATTTTAACATAGCAAATCGTCAAGTAATCGAATTTATTGAAAATTTAGGTGGCGGAATTATAAACTTTACGTTAAGTTTAACTGGTCTAATGTCTCATTAATAAACTGATTACATTGTTTTAACTTTACTACACTGATTAAACACACTTACTTTGAACGAACACACTATAAAAATAAAGATATGTGCGGAGCCAACAATATGAAAAAAATGCTACTCTCACTCTCGGTTACAGCTGCGTTAGCAGGTTGTGGCGGCGGAGAAACATTAGAAGATGTTAAAAACGATACTGCAACCATAATACCTAATGCCACGGTGACCTTTGACCCTGCGAATGGGGTTTTATCTGTCCCTAACGATTTATTAATGAGCGGCACTCAAGACGGCACAATTAATATTCCAGGTGAATTAGACGATGAGAACGTCTCTGTGCCTCGCACTGCTTATGCAGATCCGCAATTAGCGCTAGGTGCGTTAGATGGCTGGTCATCGCAAGTGCCTTACAAAATTGATTTAACTTTCCCTACAGGCGTATCGCTTGATGAAACCTCTGCAGCGTCGCCTGGTACAGTAAGAATTTTTGAAGTGGTTATGGGCGCAAGCTTAACTGACGCAGAATGTGCTGTTGTTACAGCTGGTTCAGCGTGTAAATTGGTAGGTGAATTAACCTACGGCGTAGACTTCATTTCTCAAGCCTCTGGCGATGCAGTTGCTATTATCCCATTAAAACCTTTCACACCAGGAAGTTCTTACATAAATGTATTAACCACTGGATTAAAAGACTCTCAAGGGCGTTCTATTCAGCCTTCTTCTACTTACGCTTCTGTAAGTGAAGAAGCGCCATTGATTACAGATGCTCAGCTTGGTCTTCAAGCGGCAGTAAATAGCTATGAGAATGTGGTTGTAAGCTCAGGTGATATTACAAAAGATGATATTATATTTTCTGCTGCTATGACCATTCAATCAGCAGGTCCTGTGCTTGGCACAATTAAAAACTTACTGGCAGCTAGCTTACAAAATGATGCTTTGCCAACACCAATGGTAAGTGTACCTGAACAAGCAATGGTAAATGTGCAGCAAGTCTTTGCAGCTGCGGGTGTTAGCGTATCGGATGCGTTCTCTGGTGTGCAATATTTAAAAGGTAGCGTTATGTTACCTATGTATTTAGGCACCCCAACAGGCACTGAAATAAGTGATTTAAATGATACATATTGGCAAGGTATGTGTGACAACGCGGTAGCTGTTTTAGGTTACAAAGCTGCAGCTGGCGAAGCTTTCCCTGCAGAGCCAATTAGCGATAATGATGGGCTTTGTGCTGCGTTAAGTGACGGACAGTTGCGTGATTTAGGTTTAGACACTACGCGCCACTTAACTAAGTATAACTCAATTCCTAAAGTGCAAAGCATGGCGAATGTGCCAGTGCAAATAACCAAACCTATTTTACCGGTTATTAATTTTATTCGTGATTCACAAGGTCTTGATCCAATTGAAATGCCAGAAACTGGCTGGCCAGTTGTTATTATGCAACACGGTATAACAACAGACAAAGAAAGCATGTTGGCGCTAACTGCACAACTTTCAATTCAAGGTTTTGCCACAGCGGCGATTGACCATCCTCGCCATGGTGAGCGTGGTGTAGATGTTGATGCTGATGGGACAGATGACTTTAATGCGACAACAGGTTCAGTACTAAGTTACATGAACTTAAACTCGTTGTTAGTGGCTCGTGATAGCTTGCGTCAATCATCAGCAGATTTATTAGGCTTACGCTTAGGTTTAAACTTTATTAATGATGAGACAATTAATGCACAAGATGTAACCTATGTAGGGCATTCTTTAGGCTCTATTGTTGCACCTGCATTTATAGCTCAGGCTAATACTCCGCTTGCAGATACAGTTGACCCATTATTTAAGGTAAACACGGTAGCACTTGCCAGTGGCGGTGGCGGTATAGCAAGCTTTTTACTTGAATCGGCTGCGTTTGGGCCATTTATTCAAGGCTCTGTATTGTCGCAAGCGGGTACAGCAGAATCGCAAGAGTTTAACGAGTTTTTACAAGCGGATGCTATTTCAAACTGTGGTACATTATTACCAGATATGGAAGCGTTTTTAACTTGTGGCTATCAGGCGTATGTAACCTCACTTACTACGGCAGGGGAAACTACAAAGCTTGCTAACATTCAAGCGGTAATGACCGAGTTTGCTTTTGCAGCGCAAACAGCACTTGATAGCGGAGACCCAACAAATTACGCAGCAGCGGTAAATGCATTAGGTACACCTGTATACACTAATGTAGTTGTAGGCGATGGTGCAGATAACAAACCAGACCAAGTTATTCCGCCAGCGGCAGCAAATAACCCTATATCGGGCACAATTCCGTTAGCAACATTAATGGGGCTTGAAACAGTAAGCACTTCACAAGCACTAAGTGAAACCCCGGCGAGTTATTTGGTGAAATTTACAAAAGGGCACCATGGCTCAATTTTAACGCCAGCACAAGACGACGCCCAAGCGGCAACTGTTGAGGGCAGTGCAGCAGCAAACGCTGAAATGCAGCTCCAAGTAGCTACTTATTTAGCTGCACGCGGGCGTATGTTATTAGTCAGTAACCCAGAGGTTGTGACTGATTAATCAGCAAATACCTTTGTCCCGTCCTGAAATAGGTTGACGGTTTTAATGAAAGACTTGGTGCGAAAGCGCCAGGTCTTTTTTATGCACTTGATTTGGTGTTTTCATATCCAAACTTAAGTGCGGTCGCATTGCATTGTATATAAATATCGATTCTTCAACGAGCTGTTTTAACTCTGTCATATTGCGACATTTATACAGTAAAAACTCTTGCTTTAATATCCCATTAATACGCTCTGCTAATGCGTTTTGATAACAGTC
>NZ_JAQREZ010000119.1:0-1585 GCF_028598715.1 Pseudoalteromonas sp. GABNS16E | reverse complement strand
ATCGGTAATTGAATTAAAGTGTTTCAGAAAAGTAGCGCTCATATTTTACGTGACCAAGGTGATTATTATGCCTTGATCTGATCACTACATATTCTATAAGTTCAATTTATAATGATCTTGCCGTGTTCATTTGCACAATTAACCAACAAAATATAAGTATGTAGTGTTGATTTGTTTAAATAACGACTACATAAACAAAAAATACAGTACAAAGTTAAAAACGAACAAATGGCTTCAAGTTCACCTTTTTAATAACTAAAAAAATAATAGGTTGAGTTTTTAGTTCAATCCGTTATAAGCGGAATTAATATATGTTATAGCCAAAGCTTACTTTAACTTTTTTTATCTCACAGTAAAGTAGGCTTATAAAGTTAACAGACTAACTGTTAATGTGTTGATCAGATTGTACCTAAAGGAACATTATGTCTACTATTTTTGAAGATAACTCACTAAGCATCGGTAACACACCGTTGGTAAAACTTAACCGTGTTACAGGTGGGAATGTATACGCTAAAATTGAGTCGCGTAACCCAAGCTTTAGTATTAAATGCCGTATTGGTGCATCGATGATTTGGGAAGCTGAAAAATCAGGTCAACTTACCAAAGATAAAGAGCTTATAGAGCCAACATCAGGTAACACGGGCATTGCACTGGCATTTGTAGCAGCCTCACGCGGCTACAAATTAACGCTTACAATGCCAAACACCATGAGCTTAGAACGTCGTAAGCTATTAAAAGCACTCGGTGCTAATCTTGTACTAACAGACGGTGCTAAAGGTATGAACGGTGCTATTGCTCAGGCCAAAGAAATTCAAGCATCAGCCCCTGAAAAGTTTATTTTATTACAACAATTTGAAAACCCTGCAAACCCTAAAATTCACTTTGAAACAACTGGCCCAGAAATCTTTGATGCACTTGATGGCAAAATCGATTTCTTTGTTGCAGGCGTTGGTACTGGTGGAACTATCACAGGTGTAAGCCGTTATCTTAAAAAAGAAAAAGGCTTAAATGTAAAATCAATCGCTGTAGAGCCAAGCCACTCTCCGGTAATTAGCCAAACACTTGCTGGTGAAGAAGTAAAACCTGGGCCACATAAGATTCAAGGTATTGGTGCAGGCTTTATTCCTGGGAATTTAGACCTATCAATAATTGATGGTGTAGAGCAAGTCTCTAATGAAGAATGTATAGCAATGTGTCACGAGCTAATGAAAAAAGAAGGGATTTTAGTTGGTATTTCATCAGGTGCAGCTGTGGTTGCAGCGAAGCGTATTGCTGAACGTCCTGAAAATGCAGATAAAAATATTGTGGTTATTTTGCCAAGTGCAACAGAGCGTTACTTATCAAGCCCGATGTTTGACGAAGAGTTTAGCGAACAAGAGCTTGTGCAATAATCGAGCGTTCTGATTAAAAAAGGATGTTTTTTAACATCCTTTTTTATTGCTTTTTTAATAAGTTACTACACGGCTAGCGCATTTTAATCCCAGATTCTAACAGGGTTGAGCGATAATCATCGTCTAGCCCTGCCATTTTCTTTTTTCTCGCCATACTGGCTGTTTTAGTTGTATCTTGTTTAAATAACGCCATG
>NZ_JAQREZ010000117.1:0-1727 GCF_028598715.1 Pseudoalteromonas sp. GABNS16E | reverse complement strand
TCTCATCACAGATAGGAGCGTACCTTCTCCCGAAGTTACGGTACGATTTTGCCTAGTTCCTTCACCCGAGTTCTCTCAAGCGCCTTAGTATTCTCTACCTGACCACCTGTGTCGGTTTGGGGTACGATTCGGTATAATCTGAAGCTTAGAGGCTTTTCCTGGAAGTATGGCATCAGCAACTTCACACCCTTGGGTGCTCGTCTCGTGTCTCAGCCTAACAGCAACCCGGATTTACCTAAGTCACTAGCCTACTCACTTTCACATGGACAACCATCGCCATGCTTGCTTAGCCTTCTCCGTCCCCCCATCGCAATTATACCAAGTACGGAAATATTAATCCGTTTCCCATCGACTACGCCTTTCGGCCTCGCCTTAGGGGTCGACTTACCCTACCCTGATTAACATGGGATAGGAACCCTTGGTCTTCCGGCGTGCGGGTTTTTCACCCGCATTATCGTTACTCATGTCAGCATTCGCACTTCTGATACGTCCAGCATACCTCCCGGTACACCTTCAACCGCTTACAGAACGCTCCCCTACCACTCATCCTAAGATGAATCCGCAGCTTCGGTGCATAGTTTAGCCCCGTTACATCTTCCGCGCAGACCGACTCGACCAGTGAGCTATTACGCTTTCTTTAAAGGATGGCTGCTTCTAAGCCAACCTCCTGGCTGTCTGGGCCTTTCCACATCGTTTCCCACTTAACTATGACTTTGGGACCTTAGCTGGCGGTCTGGGTTGTTTCCCTCTTCACGACGGACGTTAGCACCCGCCGTGTGTCTCCCGGATATTACTTTACGGTATTCGGAGTTTGCAAAGGGTTGGTAAGTCGGGATGACCCCCTAGCCTTAACAGTGCTCTACCCCCGTAAGTATTCGTCCGAGGCTCTACCTAAATAGATTTCGGGGAGAACCAGCTATCTCCCGGTTTGATTAGCCTTTCACTCCTAGCCACAGGTCATCCCCTAACTTTTCAACGTTAGTGGGTTCGGTCCTCCAGTTGATGTTACTCAACCTTCAACCTGCCCATGGCTAGATCACCGGGTTTCGGGTCTATACCTTGCAACTATTCGCCCAGTTAAGACTCGGTTTCCCTACGGCTACCCTAATCGGTTAACCTCGCTACAAAATATAAGTCGCTGACCCATTATACAAAAGGTACGCAGTCACCTAACAAGTAGGCTCCTACTGCTTGTACGTACACGGTTTCAGGTTCTATTTCACTCCCCTCACAGGGGTTCTTTTCGCCTTTCCCTCACGGTACTGGTTCACTATCGGTCAGTTGGGAGTATTTAGCCTTAGATGATGGTCCACCTATATTCAGTCAAAGTTTCACGTGCTCCGACCTACTCGATTTCACTTAAAATGTCTTTTCATGTACGGGACTATCACCCTGTATCGTGGCACTTTCCAGAGCCTTCCATTAACACATAATAAGCTTAAGGGCTGTTCCGATTTCGCTCGCCGCTACTATCGGAATCTCGGTTGATTTCTTTTCCTACGGGTACTTAGATGTTTCAGTTCTCCGCGTTCGCCTCGTTAACCTATGTATTCAGTTAACGATACCTGCAAGCAGGTGGGTTTCCCCATTCGGAAATCCTAGTCTCAAGCGCTTTTTACTAGCTTGACTAGGCTTATCGCAAGTTAATACGTCCTTCATCGCCTCCAACTGCCAAGGCATCCACCGTGTACGCTTAGTCACTTAACCATACAACCCAAACGGGTCTT
>NZ_JAQREZ010000116.1:0-1749 GCF_028598715.1 Pseudoalteromonas sp. GABNS16E | reverse complement strand
GTGTGATTACCAAGGGATTGTGTCGGTCTAATTACCGAGCGACTTTGTCGTAAATAGCATATCAGCCAGTTGTTAAACTGGCTATGATTTATGCCTATTCTTACAACGCTTGCGACCTTGCAACTCTCAGTGCAGTGGTATTCAAATTGTTTCTTAACCACATGCTACGCACACCGCCTGCGCTAATATCAATACCGAGGGCTTCAGTCAGCTTGATGGCCACTTTCTGTTGACCAAGGTGGGGATGCTCAACGGAGAATTTTACGACTGCATCTTCGATGGCTTTATCTACACAGTTTTTATGTCTTATATCGGGAGTTTCTTGGCGTTTTAAGGCATCAGGACCGCCTTGCTTAACCAGTCTTAAGTGTCGGTGAATAGTGTCTCGTGAGACGCCACTTTGTCGTGAAGCTGCACTGATACTTCCAAGCTTTTCGATTAATGCCAACACCTCTAGTTTCTTTTGTACTGCTAAGTCTTCTGATTCAAGCTTACTTGGCTCATTTACTTCAGATACCTTGAGTTGCCGCCCTGCGAAGTGTGCGGTGAAGCCTTTCTTGCTGGTGTTTCGGATCTCAATTTTCTGATTAGCTATGGAATGTTTTAGCGGTGAATCAATCAAATAGAACTTGTTACCGTAGCTGAAGGTGTGGTCATTGCGGATCTTACGATGGTCTTTAATGACGCAGATATCATCAAGGTTGGTGTGTTTCGATAATGGTGTAAATTCAGGCGCTTGCTTTGATTTCACTTGAATTCTAGACTGCCAGAATTGTGGGATGAATACATGTTTCAGGTATGCATTAGCACTGGCTATATCTTTAATATTGTTAAGCCTTAGCTCAGGTACAAGGCGGTCTTGAAATGTATCAAAGGCACGTTCAACACGGCCTTTACCTTGAGGCGAATTGGCGAAGATAATCTCAATACCCAATTCTTCACATGCACGCTGCATTTGTGAGAAGTTGCAACGCTTAGGGCCGCCGAAGATACCCGCTCTATCCACGTACAGCGTTTTAAACACGCCCTTAGTTTCGATACAATCTCGCATGACTTTCATACAACCAGCGGTGGTTTCAGATGGGAAGAACTCTGCATGTACTTCACTGGTGGCATCATCAATCATCGCAATCAAACAATGCTTCTTATCGCCAAACCAACGATGGGGACTACCATCCATCTGCATCATTAAGCCCGGCGCTGCCATACGCTCTCTGCGTTTTCGAACATTGCTACGTCTTCGTTTGGCTCGTTTAACGTGATGAATATCATGTGCCCAACCGCGAAGGGTTTCACGCTTAATAACAATGTTCTCATTCGTAGCTAATTGTTCAGCCAAGTGCAACAGATTCAAATCGTAATATTTTTCCTGAATCAATTTTTGAACCGCTTTTTTTATTGATACCGGCGTTTTGTTGGATGGGGCTTTGCCACTGTTACCATGCACAACAAACTGAATACCGACTTTCTGATATCTCTTCACATAGCGTTCTATTGAACGTCTAGACTTACTGAGTAACTTAGCAGCATTGGCAATTGTTATTCTGCCTTCAACCACTTTGGCAATTATATCAACGGTTAGTTGAGCTTTAGAATCCATCACAATCATCCTCAACATGCCTTCTAGTATTCAAAAACAAGAACACTAACAAACATGTAAAAAAGAGACCGACAGTTTCCCTTGGTAATTAGCAATTACGACAGAATTGCTTGGTAATTAAGATACGACAAAGTCGCTTGGTGTTAACA
>NZ_JAQREZ010000115.1:0-1921 GCF_028598715.1 Pseudoalteromonas sp. GABNS16E | reverse complement strand
ACTTGCTCAACAATAGATAATTTAAAGCCTAATGTATAATCTCGCTGAGTACGCTTAACGTCTTTAGTTTTAGTGGTTTTCATAAAATAAGTCCTAAATGTGTAAACACATTTCAGGACAAGACAAATTTTAGATACAAAAAAGCCGCGCTAAAAGCACGGCTTTTTGGGCTTAATTAAAAATTAAGCTTCAGCAATAACGATTACTTTAATAGTAGCTGTTACGTCTGAGTGTACTGCGATTGCAACGTCGAATTCGCCAGTTTCACGGATAGTACCGTGAGGTAAACGAACTTCTGATTTAGCAACTTCAACACCAACAGCTGAGATAGCGTCAGCGATGTCACGAGTACCGATTGAACCGAATAGCTTACCTTCGTCACCAGCTTTAGATACTAAAGTAACTTCTGCTAATGCTTCTAGTTTGTCAGCGCGTGCTTGTGCTGCAGTTAACTGTTCAGCGATTTTCGCTTCTAAGTCTGCGCGACGAGCATCAAACGTTTCAATGTTTGCTTTAGTTGCAGGAACTGCCTTACCTTGCGGGAAAAGGAAGTTACGTGCGAAGCCAGATTTAACAACAACCTGGTCACCTAGGCCACCTAGGTTAGCGATCTTATCTAGTAGAATAACTTGCATGTTTCTACACCTTTTAAAAACTGTTAATCCGCTGCTTACTTATGTAAGTCAGTGTATGGAAGAAGGGCTAAGTAGCGAGCACGCTTAATAGCAGTTGCTAGCTGGCGCTGGTATTTAGCGCTAGTACCTGTAATACGGCTAGGTACGATTTTGCCACTTTCTGTAACATAGTTTCTAAGAGTAGCTAGATCTTTGTAATCGATTTGTTGTACGCCTTCCGCTTTAAAGCGGCAGAACTTACGACGTCTGAAATAACGTGCCATGAGATTAATTCCTCAAATAATTCTTTCTATATGCTGAGCATGCAAAACCAATTGGCTAAGGCCGTTACGACCTTCGTGGCGATTTAAAAAACCACTCACTTGCAATGCCTGCCCAACGTGCAAATGTTGAGTCTGTTGTTGCATTTGCTTACCACTGGCAACAACCTGAAGCCTAACGTAACTATTACGGTTAAGATCTGCTTCGGTTTGCATCGATTTATGTTCTACAACAAAAATACAATGCGGTATGCCTGCAGGGCTTTGGCTAAACTTGGGTGTTTTACAAACAACCCCCGATATAACCAGCTGATTCATATATGGGCTAACCATTACATTAACTGCTGACTACGTGCCATGCTAGGACTCAAAACAATTAAGCAGCTGGTGCTTCTTTCTTCTCTTCTCTTGCAAGAGGAGACGCTTCAGTTACTGCATTTTTAGTACGCATAACTAAGTTACGAAGCACTGCATCGTTGTAGCGGAAAGTAGTTTCTAGCTCGCTGATTACTTCAGTAGGTGCTTCAACGTTCATAAGAACATAATGAGCTTTGTGAAGCTTGTTGATTGGGTAAGCCAGTTGACGACGGCCCCAGTCTTCAAGACGGTGGATAGTACCACCAGCTTCAGTGATAGAACCAGTATAACGTTCGATCATACCAGATACTTGCTCACTCTGATCAGGGTGAACCATGAATACGATTTCGTAATGACGCATGGATATTCCTTACGGTTAATAGAGCCTTCTACCGTTTCGGCCGGTCGGTTTAAGGCAAGGAATTAATAGTGTAAAAGCCGAAATGAGCGCGCATTTTACGCTTAGATGGATAATTAAGCAAGCAGGTTTTTTTAAGCTTTGATAGATAAGTGTTAAAGCTATCAGCTATCAGCTATCAGAGTGATCTGACTCCATAAAAGTAGACACCTATTTAGGAGTCAGTTCTCATGAAAGTAAAAGCGTTTCGTAAACATACAGAGGAATTTAAAAGAAAAGTGGTGCAGGAGTCATTAGACTCACACGGTACC
>NZ_JAQREZ010000114.1:0-1958 GCF_028598715.1 Pseudoalteromonas sp. GABNS16E | reverse complement strand
ACGTTGCGATTAAAGCGTTAAACTTTATCTCGCTAGGGCTGCGCATCTTACGCTTTCCTATTTTTTTGTCAACACTTAATTTTGTTAAACTTGAAAGTTTTTAAAACTAAGTTTTACTCAACTCACTGAATAGCTCGTACCTCGCTATGCGTTGCGCTCTGCCGTCTCAGTGGGGTCGCATTATAGGGAGAAACGTTTTATACGCAAGCGTTTTATTGAATAAAACTGCATTTAATTTATACCCATAAGAACCCCACATTAAAAACACATGTTACCCACAAAAGCCTGTGGATAAGGCTGCTTTTTTGCTTTTAAAACTAAACTCTTTTGATTTGTTATGGTAAGTTGCCAGCACTTTTTCAACTCATGTACTTAGGTAGTATTCATGACAGATATAATAAATAGTATAAGTGCCTTACTTTGGGGCCAAGTTCTCGTCTACTTATTAATAGCAGCAGGTGTCTTTTTTACCATTCGGTTAGGCTTTATTCAATTTGTACAATTCCCTCATATGTTTAAAGTTATGTTTGGCTCACGTAAATGTGGTGGAGATGAGATTTCTTCTTTTCAGGCTTTTTGTACTTCTTTAGCGGCGCGTGTTGGAACAGGTAATATGGCCGGTGTTGCCGTGGCACTTTATTTAGGTGGCCCTGGGGCTATATTTTGGATGTGGCTGATTGCTTTAATAGGTATGGCAACTAGCTTTGCAGAAAGTACCTTAGCACAAGCTTACAAAACTAAAGATGCTGATGGCAACTTTAGAGGCGGCCCTGCTTATTATATGGAACGAGGTTTAGGCAAACGCTGGATGGGTGTGTTGTTTTCATTGTGCTTGATTTTAGCCTTTGGCCTGGTATTTAATGCTGTACAGTCAAACTCTATTGCTGCCGCATTTGAAGTAGCGTTTGATGTACCTAAGTATATAGTAGGCATTGCACTTGTAATTGGCTCTGGCATCATTATTTTTGGTGGATTAAAAACAATATCACGTTTTGCCGAAATGGTTGTTCCATTTATGGCGCTTGCCTATTTGCTAGTTGCTATATATGTATGTGCGATTAACTTTACTGCCCTGCCTGATGTTATTGTACTTATAATAAAAAGTGCATTTGGTTTAGAGCAAGCAGGCGCCGGTGCAATTGGCTATGGTGTAACGCAAGCTATGATCCAAGGTATTAAGCGCGGTTTGTTTTCAAACGAAGCCGGTATGGGTAGCGCAGCCAATGCCGCAGCAACGGCAACACCTTATCCACCGCACCCAGCCTCGCAAGGGTATGTGCAAATGCTAGGTGTATTTATAGATACTATTGTGATTTGTACAGCCACTGCCTCATTAATCTTACTGTCTAATCAACTTGTGCCTGAATCGGGTGTATTAGGAATAGAGTTAACGCAAGCTGCACTACAAGAGCACGTAGGTGACTGGGGTACTTACTTTATTGCCATTGCCATTTTGTTTTTTGCATTTACCTCTATTGTCGCGAATTACTCATATGCCGAAACAAACCTAATGTTTTTAGAGCACAACTCTACTAAAGGAATGTTTATATTTAGATTACTTGTATTAGGTATGGTTATGTTTGGTGCCATTGGTGAACTAGGTATTATTTGGACACTTGCTGACATTTCTATGGGCCTAATGGCTATTGTAAACGTGGTTGCACTGTTTATGCTTTCAGGCGTTGTTGTGTGGTTATCAAAAGATTACAACGCGCAAAACAAGCAAGGCGTATTACCTACGTTTGACAAAGACAAGCACCCTAAGCTTGCTAAAGAGGTTGATCCTAACGCGTGGAAGTAACGCTAAATTAAAAATTATTAAGCGAGCATTAGCTTAATGCCGATCAGTTAAGAAATATTTTAATGATCAGTTGACCGATCTTCTATAGATGTAAGAATCCGATGAGCATTTGCCATCGGATTTTTTTATGAATATTAAAACAGCTTTAGACACCGCA
>NZ_JAQREZ010000113.1:0-2001 GCF_028598715.1 Pseudoalteromonas sp. GABNS16E | reverse complement strand
CCTGGCTGGAGCCTCGACACCTCTTTGATGCGGCCATTGAATACCTTGCCAGCCATAACATTGCCATTCCTAAGTACTCCGTGCTTCAAAGACTGATAAGCCGCACAATGCAACAGGTCAGAAAAGACCTGACGCTCCAACTGAATCAACTTACCAGTAATGAACTTAACGTCTTTCTGGACAACATAATCACTACTAAAGACGACGGGCTGAGTCTGAGCCATCTCAGGGGTGGTGCCAAAAGTCTGACCGTGCCTGAGCTTAAAAAAGAGCTCGCCATTTACCACCGGTTAGCACCATGGCACACGCAAATAAATGACGTTGTGGACAGGCTCAATCTGTCGCTAAAAAATCGACAACACTTCAGCGGCCTTATTGATTACTACGGCAGTAAAGTGCGGCGCTTCAAACGCTCACAGCAGCACCTGTGGTTACTGTGTCATCTGACAGAGCGCATGCAACTTGCACTGGAGCGCCTGACGGATGGGTTTGTTTACCATATCCGAAAACAACAGGAAGCCGCCAACGCCTTTGCACAACAAGCAGTGTTCCTGTCCTGGCAGTCAGCTGCGGACAATGTCACGAAAGCGGCAGAGCTACTTCACCTGTTTGTTGACGAGAATATTGATGACAATCAGCCCTTCTCAGTAGTCAGACAACAGGCATTGAAGGTCATGAATGACAGGGATATCCAGACCCTCTGCCTTTACCTGAAAAAACAGAAACGGACCGTGGAAGAGTACCAGTGGCAATATTATGACGAACAACGAAACCTTCTGGAACAGTTGTTAAGACCAGTGTTCCTGTGCCTTGAATGTGAGGCCGGTAAAGGCTCAGAAGCCGTCGTCGCCCAACTTCAAAAGATGCAAACGGAAATCGTATCCGGTGAATCACTGATGACAATGGATACGTCGCTTATCCCCAAAAAGCACCTCTCATGGCTGGTGAAACAGGATAACGTTAATCCGCAACGTTATGAATGGCTGCTCTACCGGCAGTTAACTTCACGACTGAACGGACGTATTTATCTGTCAAATGTCACCAAATACCGGGCACTGGAAGACGACCTGATCCCCCAAACATCGCAGGATGCACTGCTGGCCTCATCAACACTGGACAGACTAAAACAACCTGTTGACGCATTGTTACAGGAGAAACAACATCGACTGGAAAGCGCGCTCAAAGACGTGGCGCGCCATATTGATGAGGGAGATAATCGCAATGTAATCATGAAAAATCGCTCGGGCACCCGCTGGCACCTGCCAACAAAAGGCGCTACATCTCTGGTCAACAATCCCTTCTTTAAGCGAATGCAGCCAGTCGGTATCGCGGATGTCCTGCGGTATGTTGAGCGCGAAACCGGGTTCATGCGAAGCCTGACACATGTGCTGCCAATACAAAAACAGGGAACTACTCATCAGGATGATTTACTGGCCATTCTGATTGCTAACGCCACTCACCGTGGTGTGTATGGTATGGCGCAGATCTCCGACCGCAGTTATGAACACCTGAGTACAGTACAGGCTAACTATATCCGACCTGAAACGCTGCATGATGCCAGCGACGTGATCAATAATGCGGTGGCTTCATTACCCATCTTCCGCCACTACCATATTCAGGAGGACCAGTTGCACGCCAGTGCGGATGGTCAGAAATTCGAAACGCATCTGGAAACGTTTAAAACCCGGTATTCCTCGAAGTACTTCGGTACCAATAAAGGGATCACGGCCATGACCCTGGTCGCCAATCACAGCGCGCTGAATGCACGGATAATCGGCTCCAACGAGCATGAATCACACTATATCTATGATCTGTTGCAATCCAACAGCAGCGATATCAAACCTGACGTACTCTCGACAGATACACACGGTGTCAATCACGTCAACTTCGCTTTATTGGATCTATGCGGCTACAGCTTTGCACCGCGATACGCGCAATTTAACAGCGTCATCAACGATCTGTTTGAGGTGACTGAAAATGAACAATGTAACACCATACTTG
>NZ_JAQREZ010000112.1:0-2077 GCF_028598715.1 Pseudoalteromonas sp. GABNS16E | reverse complement strand
CAGCTTGCTTCAAAATAGTGAGGATCTGACTGTCTGTAAAATGTGCTTTTTTCATAATTTTCTCCTGTGTTTACAATAAGAGAAAATTCTACGTTTGGCATCTATTATTTTTCGGGGGGATTACCGTACAATTTCCTAAAATAGCTAATACAATGAATCCAAACTGGAAAAACTATGATTCATTAAAGCAGTTAAATAAAGAAAGCCAAGAATTAACCTTTATAAATAAAGGAGGAAAGCGTAACACTTGCTTGGTAACGACAAAAACACTGCAATTTATACAAGAGCAGTATTTAGAATGTGAAGACTTAGATTATGAGCAACGCAGGAAGCTTCTAATTTCAAATTATATCCCTTCAAGGTTTTGCAAAAAAACGGAGATCGGTAAGTACCCTCCGTTGTGGATAAATAAGAATGGAACCCCTGTTTCAATTTCAGAGTTGCAAGGGGCTTTTAGGAAAGCGTCGAAAGTACTTGGACGAAAAGTAAAGCCACACTACATGAGGCATACTGGCGCGACTCATTTATTAATGAATTATGAGCTAGCAACAGGCATCAAGTTAAATATGAGCTTACTCTCAGATATACATACATGGTTAAGCATGCAGTTATGTCATAAAAAGTTTAAAACAACAGTGCGTTATATAAAGACAGTTATGAAACTTAAAGGAGATGCTAGTGTGTTAGCCTTGCTACCAGAAGCTTTCAGCTCTGAGGATCTAAAAGTTGCAACTGAAGTAAAGGAAGTATATGAAAAAATAATGCAAGAGCATTTGGTTTTTTATACGGAACTACGACCCTAAATAATTAAATGAATCGCCCAGTTTGCATATAGAACTGACAAGACTTATCCGCACCGAGGGAAAGCTCTCTGCCGACACTTGTAACAATCTTATAGATTGGTTCATATGCTTTAATCTGATATCAAATTTCATTTCGATAGTTCTTTGTATTGCTTAACAGCTTATTGAATACAATTTTGGTGGTTTATAACATACCAAAACGGCATGATTTACGTACCCTGATGATTTCACTAATAATTAACCTGAGCTGCACATAAGAAATGGAACTAAATGCCCTTGCGGTGATCAGATCTTTCGACCAAGAAACATAAGATTACCGAGGCAAGGGCATGAATAACTTAGATGCAATTTACGTAGATGTCGATGATTTTTGTTTATTGTTTGAACCTCAGTGGCTTACACACCTAATAGAATCAGGTGAGAAGCAACGCATTAAGCCGTCTCGACTATCCTCTAGCGAAGTGATGACTATATTAATTGCCTTTCATCAATCAGGTTATCGCGACTTTAAAACTTACTACACCAAATTTGTTTGTCAGTATTGGCGACATTATTTTCCTGATTTAGTCAGTTATACACGTATGTTGAAGTTACTTCAGGCCACGTTACCTGCTCTGTGTAGCTATCTGAAGCAGCGCTTTGATAAACCAACAGGCATTGCATTTATCGATTCTACTTCTCTCAAGGTGTGTCACAACATGCGTATTCCTCGCCACCAAGTTTTCGCGGGAAAAGCCAAGCGGGGTAAAGGAACAATGGGCTGGTTTTATGGGTTTAAACTTCACCTCATCATGAATGATGAAGGTGGTTTATTAGCAGTAAAAGTGACAGCTGGGAATGTTGATGATAGACAGCCGGTGTTAGATATGGTCGATAATGTTACAGGTAGTTTATACGCTGATAAAGGTTATGTATCTGCAAACCTAAAAGCGGAACTTGCTGAGCAAGGCATTGATTTTATTACAGGTCAACGAAGTAATATGAAACGTCAGCCAATATCATCTTGGGATAGAGCGATGTTATCAAAGCGTTTTATCATTGAAACAGTTTTCGACCAACTGAAAAATATGGCTCAAATAGACCATACAAGGCACCGCAGCTGCATCTCATTTATGGTTAATTTAATGGCTGGATTAATTGCCTATACCACGGCAAGATCATTATAAATTGAACTTATAGAATATGTAGTGATCAGATCAAGGCATAATAATCACCTTGGTCACGTAAAATATGAGCGCTACTTTTCTGAAACACTTTAATTCAATTACCGATCC
>NZ_JAQREZ010000111.1:0-2174 GCF_028598715.1 Pseudoalteromonas sp. GABNS16E | reverse complement strand
TTGGGGCGTGCGACGTGAAGTCGTATGAAGCGCTGTTCACCGCTTAATGAGTGAACCATCTGTATCACCAGATGATCCTAGGAGCCTGAATAAAGTAGCGGCTCTGACAATGTAACGAAGGTTGGTATGCGCCAATCGGGATCTTAATCGTGAGAGGACGATCCTCCTGATAACCACAAATCGGGTGAGTGCTAGGCAGTCAGTATGATGAACATAAGTGAATCCGCGTAAGGTGCGTTATACGATGAAACAGCGGAAGTGGTTAATACGCTGTAGCCAAAAGGCGCGAGAGTCGGAAAGAGATTGCCCCATGCTCTTTCGTGATCACTGAACTCTCCGCACTATAGCGGGCATCTAACCTGACATTGCGCAACATACGGAACACGGTAAGCCTGTATCACTCCCTTTGGGAAAGCTTATATAGCCGATAGTGATGCAGGTAGAGGATGTTGGAGAAAGCAAAGGCTGGATTGTAATGATGCAGATACAGACGTCTGTCTGGCACGAAAGTGAGCTGACTTCCGACTGGTCTTCCTTTGCAAGAGAATTTGAAGAACTTTATTCAAGGAGAAACGCAAATGATGATTTCAAAAGAGATTAGTGCCTCTCCTGACAGTGCTCAATGGCAATCCATAAATTGGAAAACTGTTGAGTCACACGTTTTAAAGCTTCAGATGCGTATTGCAAAAGCAACAAGAGAAAGTAAACACGGCAAAGCGAAAGCGTTGCAGTGGATACTGACTCACTCGCATTCGGCAAAACTTCTTGCTGTTAAGCGAGTATCACAAAACAAAGGCAGTAAAACGCCCGGAATAGACGGCGTCATCTGGAATACGGATACGCGCCGCATGAAAGCAGTCAATCAATTGAGCAGAAAGGCTTATCAAGCCAAACCGCTCAAGCGTATCTACATCCCTAAGAAAAACGGCAAGCTCAGACCTTTGGGTATCCCGTGCATGGTCGATAGAGCGCTACAAGCGCTTCATCTTCTTGCACTAGAGCCTGTGTCAGAAACACTTGCTGACCCAAATAGCTACGGCTTTCGGCGCAATAGAAGCACTGCTGATGCTATTGCTCAGTGTTTTCTCTGTTTGAGTAAAAAGCAATCCGCGCAATGGGTTCTTGAGGGAGATATCAAAGCCTGTTTCGACAAGATTGGGCATCAATGGCTTATGAATAATATAGCTGTAGATAAACGAATGTTGGAACAATGGTTAAAGTCTGGTTTTATGGACAAAGGGCTGTTCTATCGCACTGACGAGGGAACACCACAAGGCGGGATCATATCTCCAACCTTGATGCTGATGACTCTTGCAGGTCTTGAGCAACGCATAAAGTCCACCGCACTTAAAAATGGGGCGAGAGCCAACTTTATAGGATACGCCGATGATTTCGTCGTCACTTGCACTTCAAAGGACGTGCTGGAGAACGATATCAAACCGTTGATTGCTGACTTCTTAGCACACAGAGGCTTAACGCTCTCCGAAGAGAAAACGCACATTACTCACATTAGCCGTGGTTTTGACTTCCTAGGCTTTAACCATAGGAAGTACAAAGGAAAACTGCTCATTAAACCGAGCAAATCTAACACGTTAATATTTCTGAGTAACTTGCGCGAACTCATTAAAAAGCACGCAACTACCCCCGTTAACGATCTAATCAAGTTGATAAATCCGAAACTCAGGGGCTGGTCGAATTACTATCGACATTGCGTTGCCAAACAAGTATTCGGATATGTGAGTCACAAACTATTTCTAGCGTTATGGCATTGGGCTAAAAGGCGTCATCCAACAAAATCAAAAACTTGGATCGCCATGAAGTACTTTATCAACCGTCGAGGCCAATGGCAATTTCACGGTTGGCAGAAGAGCATGAACATGAACATGGATTGTCAGTTTAATCTATTTCAAATAGCTAAGGTGCCAATAGAGAGACATGTGAAAATCAGGAGTGAAGCTACGCCTTTTGATCCTTTATACCAAGAATACTTGGCAAAGAGAAAAGCAAAGAGGCAATGCCGCAACTCTTGGAATGAACCTAATCTCGCTGCTTTATAAGTTGCTGGGTACCAATTAGGTGCCTTCGTGAAGGCTTGAGCCGTATGCAGTGAAAGTTGCACGTACGGTTCTTAGGAGGGCGACACTTGGTAACAGGTGTCGTCTATCCGACAGAAA
>NZ_JAQREZ010000110.1:0-2394 GCF_028598715.1 Pseudoalteromonas sp. GABNS16E | reverse complement strand
GCCAAATCAACAAACTAGCTATTGGCGCTATAACAAAAAAACCAAAATACAAAAAAGAAATAAACCGCAAAACGCAGATAAAACGTTAGCTGAAAAAGCACTCGCTCATGTGTTATTTAGCAACTTAGCTTACACAGAGCAGCTTTATCGTTTAGCTGATAAAAATAGCGATAAGGAATAATTATGAAAAATGCTTTTAAAATTTTTAACATTTCGTCTTGGCATGTAAGTTATAGTCATTTCGTTTGCTTAGTTTCGATGTATATCGTTATCGTATTTAATGGCTTGTTTTTATACAACACCTTTATTGCTGCAACACAGCCAGGCCATATAAATTGGCTTTTTATCACGTCTATTCCTTTATTGCTTTTCTCATTGACTATTTTAGTTTTGAGTTGGTTGTCCTTAGTTACTTTTGTTAAACCCGTACTTTTATTTAGCGTTTTACTTTGTTCATTATTGTTTTATTCAACACTTAATTATGGCGTTATTTTTGACAAAAGCATGTTACAAAATATTGTTGAGACAAACTCAGGTGAAGCATTTTCATATTTGAATTTTCAGCTTGTAATATTTGTAGTTTTATTAGGAATTGTACCTACTTACTTATTTTCCAAGTTCATAATTATTGGTAGTTTTAGAGTACGTTTAAAGAGCTTTGTGAAGCTAAATCTATTTGCTTTGCTTTGTTGTGCTTTAATAGCAGCAACCTTTTATAAAGAGTACGCTTCTGTAGGGCGTAATAACCGACAGCTTACAAGCTATATCACCCCGTTTGCTTTTTATACAGCGGGTTATAAATATTTGAGAGATAATTACTTTTACCCCCCACTACCTTTTAAGGTACTTGATAATTTACCAGCTTTAGAAAATAAAACGACCACCTCGCTAACAGTAATGGTTGTAGGCGAAACTGCTCGGGCTGCTAACTTTTCACTGCAAGGCTATAGTAGAGCAACGAATGCTTATACCTCTAAGCTGGGCGTGAAATATTTTAGTGATGTTTCATCATGTGGAACGGCAACGGCTATCTCCGTGCCCTGTATGTTTTCACGGCTTAATCGCAAAGAATATGATTCTCGCCTTGCTAATAGTCAAGAAAATGTCCTAGACATTATCCAGCGTAGTGGTGTTGAAGTGACATGGATTGATAATAATAGCAGCTGTAAAGGAGTGTGTGCTCGCGTCAAATCAGAAAACATTGAGCCGAACAAAAAGCACTCGCTCTGTGACGGTGATTACTGTTTTGATGAAATATTAGTCTCGAAATTCAAAGACAGAATAGCTAAAAGTAACGTTAAGCATAAATTGATTATTCTACATATGATAGGTTCACATGGGCCAACTTATTATCGTCGTTACCCTGAACACGCAAGTTTGTTTAAACCTGACTGCGATCGAAGCGATATTCAGAACTGTACTACAACAGAGCTAACAAACACATATGATAACACTATTGCATACACAGACAGGATATTGAGCGAATTAATAAAAGTATTACAAGAAAGTAACGAAACGGAAAAATCACTCTTGTATGTGTCAGATCACGGTGAGTCACTTGGTGAAAAAGGCTTATACCTTCATGGGTTTCCTTATGCATTAGCACCAACCGAGCAAACTCATATCCCAATGATTTTTTGGAGTAATAAACTTACTGACTCTGAATTCAATCGCTGTGTTGAGTTGCAACACTCAAAAACATTTTCACACGACAATATTTTTGACACTTTGCTTGGATTAACTCATGTAAATAGCAACCAGTACCAACCTATATACGATATTTTTAACGCCTGTAAGGCCGAAGCCTACAATGAGGGGATTCCCAATGCAGTTTGATAATGTAAATAAGCCGTCAGGTATTAATCGAGTATTTTTAGCTTTTAAAAATTCACAGCGTGCATTTAAATGGCTTGCCAAAAATGAAGCTGCTTTTAAACAAGAGCTTTTATTACTTGCTTTATCGCTAACTATTATTTCTATTTGGCAGATAGGTATTTACGAAAAGGTCATGCTCCTAATCTCTGTTTTGTTTGTGATATTCGCAGAGATTGTTAATACAGCAATAGAAGCAACAATAGACAGAGTTGGCTTAGAAATTCATCCATTGTCTGGTCTCGCTAAAGATTTAGGCTCCGCAGCAGTACTAATTGCGCTATTGATATGTTCAGTCGTCTGGGTTGCTGTATTTATAAACTATATTGGTTATTTTTAAAATTTATCCAATCTCAATGACCGCTGATCGCTCAAATAAGGCCCCGAAAAATGGCTCATATAGCTATCTAGGTTAACGCTTTCAAAAAACAGAAGTATATTTCCGATAACTACCTTTGAATTCCTATAAACGGAAGTTTGCTTCCGAAATATAGCAATATTGGGTTAGAAACCGGAAGTTTA